>JAUPKS010000324.1 GCA_030837315.1 Planctomycetota bacterium | reverse complement strand
TTCCGGCCCCTTTCGTAATTCCACCTATTGTTACATCTTTATTACTTATCTTTACCTTTACAGCAATGTCCTTTTGTTTCGTATCCGTTGTCATGATGGCCCGTGCCATGGCATTGCCATGCTCCGGGGCATTTCCGAGAGATGCCGCAGCGGTTTTAATGCCTACGGCAATCTTATCCATGGGAAGTGGTCTTCCGATAATTCCCGTGGAGGCGACCAAGAGTTCATCTGCGGAAATTTTCAGGCATTTTGCAGCAATCCTTAGCATTTCCCCGGCATCTTTATAACCCTGTTCTCCGGTGCAGGCATTGGCGTTGCCGCTGTTGATAATAAATGCCCGTACGCATCCCTTTTGAATGATTTTCTTGCTGAGCCCTACCGGCGCTGCGTATATCTGGTTCGTTGTGAACAAGGCAGCGCCAGTTGCGGGATATTCAGAAAAGATGATTCCCAGATCGAGACTGTCTTTGGCGATTTTTATTCCACAATAGGTAGTCCCCGCCTTAAATCCCTTCGGGGCAACAATGCATCCTGTCGTTATCACTTCCACGTCACAATATCCCCTTTCCTGCATGCCAGATCAGCCGGTTGGTATACTGATAAAATCAAAAACCAAGTGAACCAAATTTTTCAATAAATTTCAATAGAATTTTAATAACCGAACATGAAACAAAACCACGGGGATTGCTTTGGGTTAGCGCCCTCGCAATGACATTTGCATGTAAACTTATTTATTAGGAAAATTGTGTTGTGCAAATATTTAAAAAATATATTTGTATTTGTCAAAAATTTGTGTTATTTAATCCCTTAAGTTTTGTTACAATTTTTTACAGGTTTATTTTTTACTATACATGATATTGAGAACCTTTTTTCTATAGTCCTGTAGGAACTTATATTGATAAAGAAAAGCTTCGTGCATGAAATACCATACCCTGACCATCGTAACTATTTTGGTCGAATCGAAATTGCACTCTTTAAGAGAGTTCGTTACGGAGAGACGCTTAACTCAAGGACTGTGAAGGCACGCTCAATCACACTGCTTACCTTTAAGCATTATTCCTATCAAAAGGGTAAATTCCCCTTTTAACATTCATGACCAAAGGTAAAGCAAAAACTAAGAAACATAACATACGGCACAAATGGAAATTGGGCGTCGATGAGCTAGCCACGAAGCATTTCGATGTCTCCTCAAATGCAGAACTCATCGTACGTGAGGGTAACTACCAGTACAACATACATGATCTTGTAAAACGATTTGGTACACCGCTTGAGATCGTGTTTCCGTTTGTGATTGAAGAACGCTTAAACGAACTCATCAACACCTTCAAATATTACATCCGACTCAACAAATACCGCGGCAAATTCTATTTCCATTACCCCATGAAGGTAAATCAGAACAAGGAGTTTGTCTTGCCGATTGTCTCTGAAGGTGCCCACATTGAGGTGGGGTCGGTTAATGAGCTATGGATAGTCAAACGAATGTGGGAGCAGGAGCAGTTCTCGCGGCAAATAAAAGTTATCTGCAACGGTCCCAAGACCAATAAGTACCTTGGTCTCATTTATGAGTTGAAACAAAAGGGGCTTGATATTGTTCCCATCATTGAAGACCGATACGAGCTTGATTCTCTGAAAGAATACCGAGGGGAACTTGGCATTCGTATAGACCCGGAGATCAAAGTACAATCACACTGGGACAAACGTATCGACCGCTTCGGTTTCCCTGGTCGGGAACTCTTGGACCTTGGGCGCATCCGTAATCTCAAAATACTCCATTACCATATTGGATCGCAGATCATTAAGTTAGAAGATATGATTTCCCCTTTAAAGAAGGTAATGGATGTTTATATTAAGCTTAAGACTATGAGTCCCACGCTCGATACCATCAACCTCGGCGGTGGCTTTGCCGTTCCCTATGTAAAGCGCAAAATGTATTCAGCTGAGAGTGTTGTCAAGCGCGTTCTTAAGACCTTGAAGGAAATAGCAGACCGGCGTGAAATTCCACACCCAAACATTATCGTTGAGTGGGGAAGGCATCTCGTGGCGCCTGCACAAATCACTATCTACAGAATCATCTCTCAAAAACCTATAGTAAAGTCAACAGCTTCGTCGTGGTACATCATTGACGGTAGCTTTATAAACGATCTTCTCGATACGTGGGCAATCCACCAAAAATGGCATGTTGTGCCGGTAAACTATCTTAACACCGAGCGTTTATCCCGTGTATGGCTTGCTGGATCGTCATGTGATTCTGATGATAAGTATACCGGCAACTGCAATTACGTGCCTTTGCCGAGATTAGAGGATTTAGGGCAGAACGATAAATCACTTTACATCGCATTCTTCGATACAGGGGCTTACCAGGATGCATTAGCCTCGCACCACTGCCTGCTCTCCTCGCCCGCAAAGATCATAGCCCAAAATGGCGTTATCACCGTTGCTCGAAAGCGTGAGACAGCAGAGGAGGTTGGCAAACAGTTCGGCTGGTAGGTTTCACGGAGCAACGGAACGTGCCTGAGATTTTTCCCACAAATAATCCTAACCAATCGTTCGGCTGAGCGCTCACGACGAAGTCCCTTGTGATCGGTATGTCTGTTAGCAGACAGGCATTTGGCGGGGATATCTACCCCCTAACCCCCCCCCCGCCAGCGGGGGACAATGCCCGCGCTACGCATTCCGACTCGTTCGGATTAGGAGAGGAAAGCGGCCCCCTTTTTATCCCATGATTAATATAAACGACAAGCTAAAAACCGCATGGATCAGGCAATTGAATGAGGACTGGAAGACGGCAAATTTCCTTTACTTTAAAGACTCTATGCGCCCCCCAAACTATGAGCTATCTTATTCAGGGGTGGCACTGGGCAGGTGGAAAGGCGGTTGCCACCGGCGTCTCTCCATCAGTGTTATGCTGATCAATACGTATGCCTGGGAATACGTACAGGAGGTTCTTTGCCATGAAATGGCGCACCAGTACGTGGAGGAGGTTTTAGGAATCCGTGAGGAGCTTCCCCACGGGGAGGCATTCAAGCGGGTTTGCCAGGAAAAGGGAATTGATCCAACGGCTACGGGTGACATTCAAAGCTGGATGGAAAGGCGCAAAAACAGATGCACCGTGGGTTCGGAAAACCACCAGATACTGGATAAGGTCCATAAGCTGCTGGCATTGGCCCAAAGCCCCAACGAACACGAGGCTCAGACTGCCATGGCCAAGGCCCATGAGTTGTTATTACGACATAACCTGTCGCTCCTGGATACTCAGACGAAATGGAACTACATTCATAAGCAAGTCGGAGAAATAGGGAGGAGAGATCCAGCGAAGTCTACAATCAGCGCGATACTTTGCAAATATTTTTTCGTAGAGGCCATCTGGACGTTCGGGTATGACCAGCATAGAAACCAGCGTGGCCGGGTTTTGGAAATTTATGGAACACCGGAAAATGTCGAGATGGCGGAATATGTGTATCATTACCTTCAAAACGTCTCGGAACTTTTATGGACGGAGTATAAAGAGAAAAATACTATCAACGGGAACAGGCATCGAAGGACTTTTATCTATGGCCTCTTGGAAGGTTTTTATCATAAACTGGAAGGCGGGGTGCCGGAAAATGTGTCCCAAAAACTGGTATGGAAGGGAGACCCCCGGCTCAAGGAGTTTTATCGCCAAAGAAATCCCAGGCGTACCCGAACCTTTTCCCGGTATTCAAGAACTTGTCAGGATGCCTATAATTCCGGAGTATCACAGGGGAAAAGACTGATTATTCACAAGGGCGTTCGAGAGAGCAGCAACGGGGAAGTCAAGTATTTAAACTAACCGCTTCAAAGGAAAATTACCTGCGACACCTGAATGAATCGCCCTACAGACACCAGACATCCCGTTTGAAAATACACGAAACTCCTGAACCAGGTGTCGCATTTTCATTGACACATGCCGCTAACCCGATTATATTCGTACTATGAAAGAAATGAAACCAATACCTTTTAGACACAGACCCAAGGGCTTAACTATTCTTTATGAAGACCGGGATATTATTGTTATCGATAAGAGCTCTGGCTTGTTGACGGTAGAAGCAACGTATGAAAAAGAAAAAACAGCTCATCACATTTTAACAAACTATATACGTAAGGGCAGTTTTAAATCAAAAAAACAACTTTTTGTTGTGCATCGATTGGACCGTGACACTTCTGGTGTGCTTGTGTTTGCCAAGAGTTTTGAAGCCAAAGAAAATCTCAAGCTGCAATGGAAAAACGTCAAGAAAAAATACGTAGCAGTGGTTCATGGAGTATTAACTGAAAAAAGCGGGACAATCACTTCATATTTAGCTGAAAACGAGGATTATGAAGTTTCTTCAGTTAAAGATTCCAGAAAAGGGGAATTAGCAAAAACCCGTTATAAAGTGTTAAAAGAAGCGAAAAAATTCAGTTTACTTGAAATTGAATTATTAACGGGTAAAAAAAACCAGATACGGGTTCATTTCTCTGAGAAAGGACATCCACTCGTTGGTGACGATAAATATGGTAAAAAAGGCGAGCCGAAGAGCCGTCTGGCCCTTCATTCACACTATCTAACATTTCGACATCCACACAGTGGCAAAGAACTAACCTTTGAAGCCGAGGTGCCAGTTTTCTTTAAAGGTTATTTTGATAACAGATAAAAAATAAGCCTTATAACCAGCAGATTGAGCGGATGAGGTTTCCACTACGCTCAACCGCGCATCGTTAATATGCTGCTGGAGAAGACACAATACGCGGGTCGTTGGTGTCGCGTCTTGGGGGGGAGTCAAGTTATCAGAGTGATTTCTGGCTACCAATTATTTAAGAATCAAGATGCGTTTTTATTGGGACAAAACAAATAGGATGTGGCCCAATTTCTACGGTAAATTATTCTTTATTTACGAAAAACGGCATCCATTACCCATGGGAGAACATGATGTCAGTAAGCTTCTTTCCCATCGTGCCGTTGAGGAAAGGTGTCTGCTTCGACTCAGAATCATGTATTAAGCGCTCTCTTGTTTCTCTATCAGGAAGTGTTCAAACAAGAACTTGGCTGGATAAATAACGGGAAGAGGGCAAAAAAGCCCTCTCATTTACCGGTTGTTTTTACCAAAGAGGAAGCAAAGGCAGATTTTTCGTACAATCAAATAAAAAAGGCTACCAGGAGATTTAATTCCCTTGGTAGCCTTTCAGTAACCTTTTTCTTGAAGAGTTTATAACTTTTCGATCTTTGCCCCGCAGACCTTGTATTCAGCCGTCTGGGTGATGTTGTCGTATGCATCCATGGTGAGCTTATTCACGGCGGCCTCTGCAAAATGCATGGGTATCCAGATGACGCCTTTTTTCACCTTTTCAGAAACCTCGGCACGGGCCGTTATCTTACCCCGCCGTGACGCAATCCTTACCATCTCACCATCAGAAATACCCAGTTCCCGGGCATCCGCCTGGTTCACTTCGACAAAACAGTCATTTGTTTTATGAATGATTCCTGCCGATCGCCGTGTCATTGTCCCTGCGCCATAATGATACAGGGTTCGTCCTGTTGAAAGCAATAACGGATATTCTTTGTCAGGACTCTCCGCAGGGGCACGGTAAGGCAGCACGAAAAACTTGCCAAGACCACGCGGGAATTTGCCCTCATGCAGGAATTTCGTACCGGGATGTTTTACATCAGGACATGGCCATTGAATGCCGTTCTGCTCGATCCGTGCGTAATTAATACCGCCAATCATGGGCACAAGACTGGAAATTTCGTCCCATACTTCTTTTGGAGACGGATAATCCATTTTATAACCCATACGGGTGGACAGCTCACAGGTAATCTGCCAGTCAGGCTTTGTATTTCCAATCGGATTGATCCCTTTGCGCACGCGCTGTACACGACGTTCCGTGTTCGTAAAGGTACCGTCCTTTTCAGCAAAACTCGTTGCCGGAAGGATGACATCTGCATAGTGAGCGGTCTCTGACATAAAAATGTCCTGTACAACCAGCAATTCCAGGTTTTTAAGTCCCTTGATGGTATAATCCTGATTGGGTTCGCTCATGATAGGATCTTCCCCAATTACATATAATGCCTTAAACTCGCCCTTGTGCATACGTTCAAACATGGTTGGCGATGTATTCCCAGGTTTTTTGTTCAGGGTAACACCCCAGGCATTTTCAAACTTTTCTACCGCCTTCTGATCCGAAAACAGCTGATACCCGGGTAATTTGTCCGGCGTACACATGTCGGTTGCGCCCTGGACGTTGTTCTGCCCGCGGATGGGGTTGACCCCGGTACTCGGTTTCCCAACATGTCCCGTCAATAAGGCGAGGTTTGCGATGGTTCGTACAT
>JAUPKS010000049.1 GCA_030837315.1 Planctomycetota bacterium | reverse complement strand
TCACCACATTCAGACGAAGCGAAATAGTACATGATTTGTTGGTTCCATCGGATAAACGCCATGAACAGTCGTTTGGGTTTATTGTGTGACTAATTAAGGATTGCAAGTGTTTTTATATAGTTGAGTTACATAAAGTTACCGCATAAAAATGTTCTAGAAATTTTAAAGATTTATTGCCTTCCATTTGCGAAATGCTGAGTATTTATCATCCATATCTTTGCAGTACAACTGGTTTCATTTTGGTTTCGATTGTGTATTATGCATTTCATAGAAGAAATGCCCTCGTTGTTGTATATATTAATTAAAATTAGCATGAGAATTGTGTAAATTGATGCGAATTTGAAAACTATGAGCTGTTTTTTTTGTTTGGATTATTTTTGCTAGATGGAGTACAATTTGCTTATCACTTTAAAATTGAAAATATGCAACGTTCTAATTATTACAGTATTTAAATTTTAAAAGAAGGGGGGATATGAATGAAAAAAACTTATTTATTGTTTAAGAGATATGGCGGAGTCCTCTTAAGCTGTGCATTTCTTAGTACCGCATTGTTTGCTGCTGAGGAAACAGCGCCTGGGGTAAAAGGGGCAAGTGAAGAGGAATTTACTCCAGCAAAAGAGGTGTTGACGGTAAAATATGTTGAAGTAAGTAAACCGTATCATATGGATGTGGAATCATTGCAGGGTTTTTTCAACGACGCAAAAGCGGTTGCGATTCCACTCCAAAAGCAGGATAAGGCATTTCCAAATGGCGGTGGGTCTGTTGGTAGCGCGGAAGTAAAGGCTATCCATGACGGCCTTATGATATATTTCAAGATTTCTTGGAGTGACCCCACGAAAAATGCCAGGGTCATTGCGGTTCAAGAATTCAGAGATGGCGTTGCTTTGATGTTTCCTTTGGGGGCAGTAGAGATAACGCCAGCAGAACATTTCAGCCCCAGGATGGGAGATCGTGAAAAACCAATAAATCTTTGGCATTGGAAGGCAGACTGGGATGCAGATTTGCTGGTTAAAGGTGAGTTAGAAGATGTGGAGGCGCAGTATCCGAATATGCATGATGATTTTAATTTGAATCCGTACAGTGCGTATTATCATAGGGAGTTAATAACCAGTGTAGAGGTTTTGTCTGGGGGGAGAGCTGCTAACAACCTGCTTTCTCAGCCTGGAAGGGGAAGAGCGGTAGAGGATTTAAACGCTGAAGGATTTGGTACACTTACTACGCAAGCCCATCAGGACGTAAATGGATGCAGTAAATATGAGGATGGGGTGTGGACGGTAATTATGTATCGTTCGTTAATTACGGAAGACCCGCACGATGTGCAGCTTGTACCTGGCGGAACCACATATTTCAATATGGCAGTATGGAATGGTGATGAAAAGGATAGGAACGGACAAAAGAACATATCTACTCAATGGCATCCTGCCACAATGGAAAGGGTTGCTTGGCAATAGTTTTCTCTATTGGAAATAAAGGTTAAGGAGGATTGAAAAATGACATTAGTACACAACTGGCATTTAGGGAGACGCATGGAGTATCCCTATTTTGAATCCAGACCAAAACGGCAATTTGCGGCTATATTTAACATCAACAGGTGTATTGCCTGTCAAACGTGTACCATGGCCTGCAAAAGTGCTTGGACTTATAACAAGGGACAGGAACACATGTGGTGGAATAATGTGGAAACCAAGCCTTACGGTGGTTATCCGCAATCATGGGATGTTAAGACGCTAAAGTTAATTGATAATGGTGAAAATACTTGGTATACCGACGAAAAGGACGAAAAGTTATCTCCTTATGGTGTCTATGAAGGCGATACGATATTTGAAGCTGCTGCAAAAAAGAATATTAATCAGTGGGCAGTTGGATACATTCCCGAAGACAAGGAATGGAGGTCTCCAAATATTGGCGAAGACGTTGCAAAAAGCAATAAGGCTGATGAATACTCTTCGTTACCAGAACATAGTCGTTGGTTCTTTTATATCCAGAGGCTTTGTAATCATTGTACTTACCCTGGTTGTTTAGCGGCGTGTCCAAGGAAGGCTATATACAAGAGAAAAGAAGATGGAATTGTTCTTATTGACCAGAAGAGATGCCGGGGTTACAGAAAATGTGTAGAGCAATGCCCATATAAGAAGCCAATGTACAGAGGTTTAACCAGGGTAAGCGAGAAGTGTATAGCCTGTTATCCGCGGGTTGAAGGAAAAGATCCTTTGACGAAGGGACGTCCAATGGAGACCAGGTGTATGGCTGCTTGTGTAGGTCAGATTCGTCTGCAGGGATTTTTAGATGATAATCCAAAGAATCCTGTTACCTGGTTAATTAAGCATGATAAATTAGCCTTGCCATTGTATCCACAGTTTGGTACAGAGCCTAATATTTACTACATTCCGCCAAGATGGGCACCGAGGTCTTACCTGCGACAGATGTTTGGTCCTGGTGTTGACGAAGCAATTGATAAGTTTATGGTACCATCCAGGGAAAGACTGGCGGTTCTGTCGTTGTTCAGGATGGCACAATCCATCATCTTTGAATACAAGATAGAGGAAGGTCCTAAAGTTTTCGAAACGATGATTCACGGTAAGAAGTTTGAGATGTACAATGATACGGTTATTGGATTCGGTGAGGATGGACAAGAGATTGTGCGGACTACTATTGAAGAGCCAATCCATATCAGAGATCCGAAACATTACAATTCAATTTAGAATTGAGGTTTGTTATGGAAGTTGATAGTATTAGACATATGGATCAACAATCTGTGGCCAGCGTTAAGAATTTGCTTGCGCGAAGCGCGATGTATCAGATTTTGTCTGCCTGCTTCCTTTACCCCGAAGAGAAAAACTTTTCGATACTGAAAAGTCCTGATTTTCAGGAACACGTGAAGGATTTGGTGCTCTGTTACGAGGGTATTGAGGGCGACGCCGAGTTTAAAAAGTGCCTGGAAGAAGTTTGTAGCTTATTCGCTGTCACAGCCATTGAGACCCTACAAAGAGATTATCGGCGTATTGTAGGGCATACCATGTCGAAGGAGTGTCCTCTGTATGAAACACAGTTCGGCGTGGCACAGGTGTTTCAGCAGGTTCATGAGCTGGGTGATATTCAGGGCTTTTACAAGGCTTTTGGGGTTGATACTTCTGATGTTGAGAGGGAACGATGTGACCATGTCAGTGTCGAGATGGAGTTTATGCATTTTCTGCTCTACAAGCAGGCGTATGCCTTGGAAAACCACGGCGATGAAAAGGCTCAGATATGTGTGGATGCGCAAAAGAAATTTTTGAAAGAGCATATTGGGAAGTGGGTGCCTCTTTTTGCAGTTCTCTTCGGAAGAAAGGCGGGAGATGGTTTTTACGTTGCTTTATCAGCCTTGACAAAAGAATTCATGAGATTTGAAATGAAATTGATGGATGTCATGACGGAGATATACAAGGAGTCTGATCTCAATCAAGAGGCTGTGGCAGGCGCATCCGATGAATGTTTATCTTGTGCGTCTTCTGAAGATTTCAGTGAGGAATGATATGAAGCTTGAATATGATCCAGGTTTGATTGAAGAGGTAATCTTTAGAGAACTAACGGCGAGAGAAGAGAAGGGTGATTTTGCCTTCGCCCTCGAATACCATTCATCTGTTGATCCCGTTTATGAAAATTTTCCATCAGAAGAGAGAGCTTCACAGTTTAGAAAAATTGAGTGGGACTTCTTTAAAAAACTCGATTTTCCAAAGGTGATAAAAGAAATATTTGATGAATTTCCTGAGTTTGAAGGAAGGGCTGCCGGTGGAGTGATTGCGAAGGCGGTGAATTCTTTTGACGAAGGTTCTTATCTTACGAAAGGGATGAACCAGGAGGCTGGACAAAAAAGGATTGTTATTAAATTGTTATCAGATCGCTTTCAGGCAATTCCTTATCTAAAGAAATTAGTCAGACACGAATTGATGCACGCCTCTGATATGCTTACTGAATCATATGGTTACCGTGATGAACGGTTAGGCGGTAACCCTATGGAAGAAAGTATTGTTAAAGAGAGATATAGTGTTTTCTGGGATATTTTTGTCGATGGGCGATTGATCAGGAAGGGAAGAGAGACGATATCGGATAAGGAAAGCAGATACAGAGAATTTGAATCGCTCTACAAAAAGATTCCTGAAGAAGTGAAAATTGCTGTTTTTGATTTCCTCTGGCAAGAGGAAAGTTTAACACACGATAAGATATTGGGGCTGGCAAAAGATGTGAATGAGGTAATAAAGATTTCTTGCGGGCTGCCTGTAATGCAGATTCTTAAAAAGAGAAAAAACATCTTTCCTGGAGCTCAATGTCCGCTATGCCAATTTCGTACTTACCATTGGGCGGAAAATATTGAACAGGAGGCTTATCTGGTGGATGCTATTAAAAAGGATTTCCCTGTTTGGGAACCGGACGATGGTGTATGTGGGCAATGTATAGAGGCTTATAAAGTACGAAGTACTGTTTGCTAATATTGTATTAATTAGGCTAAATTTTTTATATAAAGCGTTTTACATTGGGAAAGGAGTAGGAAATATGAAACTTACAAGAAGGACTTTCCTACAGGTGGCAGGTGCAACAGGAGCGACATTTACCCTTGCCGATAAAGCAATGGCGTTCAGGTTGTTGAAGCCTGTAGTTGAAGTGGGAAATCCGTTGGATGCCTATCCTGATCGTGCATGGGAAAGTGTGTATCGTGATCAATATAGGTATGATCGTACATTTACCTTTGTTTGCTCGCCGAATGACACCCATGGCTGTAGGGTAAGGGCGTTTGTAAGAAATGAAGTGGTTATGAGGGTTGAGCAGAATTATGACCATCAGAATTACTCAGACCTATACGGGAATAAGGCGACCAGGAACTGGAATCCTAGGATGTGCTTGAAAGGCTATACGTTCCACCGCAGGGTTTATGGCCCATATAGGCTGAGATATCCGCTTATCAGAAAAGGTTGGAAGCAATGGGCTGACGACGGGTTTCCTGAATTGACCCCGGAAAATAAATCGAAATATATGTTTGATGCAAGAGGCCAGGATGAACTATTAAAGGCATCGTGGGACGATGCTTGGACTTATGCCGCAAAAGGGATCGTCCATATTACCAAAAAGTACAGTGGTGAAGAAGGTGCTAAAAAGCTTATAGCGCAGGGCTATCCGAAAGAGATGGTGGATGCCATGAAAGGGGCAGGCACGCGCACTTTTAAAGGTCGTGGTGGTATGGGGGCATTAGGTGTTATTGGTAAATATGGTATGTATCGGTTTAACAATATGTTGTCCTTGGTTGATAGTCATAATAGAGGAGTTGGCCCTGATAAGGCATTAGGTGGTAGGAACTGGTCGAATTACACATGGCATGGTGACCAGGCTCCAGGCCATTCTTTTTCTCATGGATTGCAGGCTTCTGACGTTGATATGAATGATATTCGATTTTCGAAGTTGGTCATCCAAACGGGGAAAAACCTCATCGAAAATAAGATGCCTGAGGCGCATTGGCTTACCCAGGTTATGGAGAGAGGTGGAAAACTTGTTGTTATTACCCCTGAATATAGTCCATCTTCTCAAAAGGCAGATTACTGGATACCAATAAAGTGTAATACCGATACAGCACTTTTCCTGGGCTTGACGAAAATATTGATGGACGAGAAGCTGTATGATGCAGATTATGTAAAGAAGTTTACCGATTTCCCATTGCTCGTCAGGACCGATACCTTGAAAAGATTGCAACCTAAGGATATCTTCCCTGATTACAAATTAGAAGACATTTCACATGGTGCAAGTTACAAGATTCATGGTTTGCATGATGATCAGAGGGAAATTGTAGGAGATTTTGTTGTATGGGATGCCAAGACGAATGGACCAAAACCGATTACCAGGGATGACGTCGGTGATAAACTGGTGGCTAAAGGGATTGACCCCGTACTTGATGGTACTTTTAAGGTAAAAACTGTTGATGGTAAAGAGGTCGAGGTTATGCCACTTTTCGAGATGTATAAAATACATCTGAAAGATTATGATGTTGACTCGGTTGTTGAAATGACAAATTCACCAAAAGAGCTTATCGTAAGATTGGCGCATGATATTGCAACGATAAAGCCGGTTGCTATTCACTACGGCGAAGGTATTAATCACTACTTCCATGCAACACTGATGAACCGGTCAACTTATTTACCTCTCATGTTGACAGGAAACGTTGGGTATAATGGTTCTGGTTCTCATACGTGGGCAGGAAATTATAAGGCTGGCAATTTCCAGTCAGCAAAGTGGTGTGGGCCTGGTTTCTATGGATATGTTGCGGAAGATGTGTTTAATCCAAATCTTGATCCAGATGCACCTGCAATGGAGTTAAAGGTAAAAGGTCGTGCTTACGATGAAGAAGTCGCTTACTGGAACCATAACGACAGACCATTGATTGTTAATACGCCAAAATACGGACGTAAGGTCTTCACGGGCAAAACGCACATGCCTACGCCTACCAAGATTATGTGGTTTACCAACGTAAACCTGATCAATAATGCAAAGCATGTGTATCAGATGCTCAAAAATGTGAATCCCAATATTGAGCAGATTATGTCTACCGATATAGAAATGACAGGCTCCATCGAGTATGCTGACTTTGCATTTCCGGCAAACAGCTGGATGGAGTTTGAAACCCACGAGATTACGAGTTCATGCTCGAACCCGTTTTTCCAAATATGGAAGGGTGGTATAAGGCCAGTTAATGACTCCAAGGATGATGTGATGGTGCTTGCAGGTATGGCCGCCAAACTGGGAGAAT
>JAUPKS010000323.1 GCA_030837315.1 Planctomycetota bacterium | reverse complement strand
GCTGGGAGATTGCTCCTTGGTCTCTCGTGCAGGTTGATTTTCAGATCGGGGCATGATCCCCTCCAGGCAATTATTCAAATCTTCTTCAATCTGTCCCGGTGCCGTATATCCTTCAGATAAGTATTGTTTAAAATCCCCCCTCTTCCCAAAACTGAAATAGTAGATCAGGGTAGGAATTTGTTTTATATTGAAGTTATGGCTGATATCTTCTTTATCCTTGACCTTGTAAAGAGAAAAGGTAATGTTGTGCTCTTTTGCAAATTGTTTTACTACTGAAGACCGCCACCAACGCTTTTCTTGTTCATCGTATGAGACGCCCAGAAACTGCACACGCCTGTCTTTATACTTTTCATAGATGGTGTTTAACTCTGGAAGTTGTCTCCTTGATGGTTTGTCCACCGTAGCCCAGAAGGCCACGACCACGACATCGCCTTTATGTTTTTTGATGATCTGTTCTAGTTCTGTAGAAGTTATCCTGGTTTGTCCAAAAACAATACTCGGCAAAAACAGAACCGTAGTTACAGCTAAAAATTGCAACAATGTCTTTCCATATGATGCAAGATTCATACACCTTTCCCTCCCAAGCAAATAATCATAGATAAAATTAAACGGTGATCTTTATAATGCAGGCACGATAAATTCGTGAAAACTGCGGTTTAGAACGATACCGTTGCGTTCTGTAATTCTCTCAGGTATTCCGTCAGTATTTTCAAATGTTTTTTCTCTTCATTTGCCAATTGTTCGAATGCCTTCCTGCCCGCTTCGTATTTCGTATTTTTTGCGGCCTCGGTATAATACAGAATAGAGTCCTTCTCTGCCTGAATGCCAATTTTCAATGCATCCATGTCGGTCTTTATTTCAGATGCAAGCCGCCCGGCCTCACCTTTTTTCGTAAATATGCCCGTATCTACCAAATCCTTCAGATACAGATCCACGGTATAGTCTTCGCAACCTTGCACCGGATTTGCCGGAGAGGTTATATCGAGATAGGCCTTTTGAAAAAGGGCCAGATGTTTCTTTTCAGCAGAAGCGAGTTTTGAAAAGATATCCTTTGCCTTGTCATCTTTTGTGCTTTTCATGAGGATAGAATAAAATTCCAGACCTTCTTCCTCGATATTTATTGCAATCTTCAACGCCTCTGCATCATTAAAATTTTCATATTTCATACGGCATTATCCTCTTAAAAATAAGCCTGTCTGTTAATTCTTCGTTATAATAAATCGGTTTCTCTGTGTCTCCGTGACCCCTGTTTTTTTATCCATTTTTAATCGCTTCACAAAATTCCAGGATGACCAAATAATTTTATGGATAAAAACCCCTTACCGAAATTGCATCTGCAACCTTTTGAACAGCCAAAATCATGGCAGCGGTACGCAGGTTAACGCCCTTTTCTTGCGAGACGCCAAGGACATTCTCATAGGACTGGTCCAGGAGATTTTTCAATCTGGTATTCACCTCATGCTCACACCAGAAATAACACTGCGCATCCTGTACCCACTCAAAATAGGAGACAATCACACCGCCTGCATTCGCCAGAATATCAGGAACAACGGGTATTTTGCGTTCAGTCAATATCTGATCCGCCTCGGTTGTGGTCGGCCCGTTTGCCCCCTCAACAACCATCTTTGCTTTTATCTTACCCGCATTTTGTTTTGTAATCTGATTCCCCATTGCTGCCGGCACCAACACGTCGCACGGCAGTTCCAGCAAGGACTCATTTGTTATGCTTTCAGCACGGGGGAAATGGTCAAAGGAACCATGTTCTTGATAATGCTTCATAAGGGCACCATGACTGAGACCCTTTGGATTATAAATCCCGCCTTTCGAACTGCTCACGGCAATAATCTTGCAGTCCATTTCGCTGAGGAATTTTCCAACGGCAGAACCAACATTTCCATATCCCTGAATTACCACCTTAAGACCCTTCAGGTTCATCTTCTTATGTTTCACGGCGTTCGTGATGGTAAAGGCGATACCAAGACCCGTTGCATCGGTTCGCCCCAAAGAACCGCCGACATTGATAGGTTTTCCGGTAACAATCCCCGGAGAACAATAGCCGTTATTCATGCTGTACGTATCCATCATCCATGCCATGACCTGTTCATTGGTATTTACATCGGGAGCCGGAATGTCTTTTTCGACGCCAATAACAGGCATGATGGCATACGTGTAACGGCGTGTGAGTCTTTCCAACTCTCTTCTCGAAAGGGTTTTGGGATTGCACACAACACCACCTTTGGCCCCACCAAATGGCACGCCCGCCAGAGAACACTTCCATGTCATCTCCATCGCCAGCGCCTTTAAATCATCGATGGTAAGTTCCGGATGATACCGCACACCCCCTTTATAAGGACCTCGTGCCGCATTGTGCTGGACACGAAATCCGGTAAAAACACTCAGAAAACCATCATCCATCTGCACAGGAACGGAAACCGTCAATATACGATCGAAATTTCTGAGCAATTGGTGGATGTCATCAGAAAGCATCATCGATTTCGATGCCGTATCGAGCTGCGTTAACGCAGTTTTCCATGCGCTCGTGATCGTTGATTTTTCCGGCATTGACTCCTGCCCTCCGTATTAAAACATAACGTTCATCGTATATCCTGGTTTGCCTGTAAACCAGAATAATCTCCAGCCCACTTTTCTACATTCGTATCTTTCTGATTGTAGAAATTCATCAGGGTCAGGGGGGGGAAATAGATATTAAAAGTGACCAACCTCCCCGCATGAGTATTTGATACACGGTGGATGGTTGTGAGGTTCACGTATGACAGTTCGCTTATAT
>JAUPKS010000322.1 GCA_030837315.1 Planctomycetota bacterium | reverse complement strand
TTAGCGCACGTAGCCTTGACAGTCGCAGTGTTTCTTACTTCACCAAGACCGTTATCCCTTAAAGTCACACTGACCTTCCTGGAATCCCGCGGCTGTAAAGTTCCCAAATTCCATATAATTGAACTGCCCGACAACACACCACCTTGGCCAGCATTCACAAATGATGCATTTCCCGGTATTGCATCCTCAAGTATCGTTGATGCCGCGGGGCCATTACCCTTATTGTTTACAACGATATTATAGGTAATATTGCGTCCTGTATAAATCTTTTTGGGACCTGTTTTTGTAATCGTAAGCACGGGCTGTTTTACAACGGTTGTTGTTGTATTGGATTCAGCTTGCAGGCCGCCTTCTGCTATCAGAGTTGCGGTATTATTAAATTCGCCTATTCTGTCGGCCTTGGCTGTAAAGGCAATCTCTCGTGATTCTCCCGGCTTTAACATACCAATTTCCTGGACTATATCACCCTTGCCATCCATTGTTTTCATGCCTGGAGGCAGAGACTCTCTCACCTGAATATTTTGGGCGATCCCCGTGCCTGTGTTACTTACCACAAGGGTTATTGGTATCGTATCACAAAGTAAAACCTCAGCTGGTGCCCGCTTGCTAAGAGCCAATTTCGGCTCCACAACATTTGTTATAAGACAGAGTGGCGGTAAATTATATTTGACGTCTGTACAAAATGGCATATCTCCGGTTTCCAAGGGTAAACCAGTGATTCGTATTGTTTTCGTTTCATTAGGGCTTAAATCTCCCATAAACCATTTTGCTGCAGCCTCTCCTGTCTCCTTTCCGACTTTCGGAAGAGAGCCGCTGAGCTTATACTTATGAGAAAAAGTCTCGATTATTTCAACATCCTTTACATTACTGCCGGTGAGATTGGTGATTTTGATGGTATAACTAAACAATTTACCAACTTGGATTTCAGCAGGTGCGTTCTTTTCTAGGGATATAACGCCGTAGTTTGAGGAAGACACCCTGTTGAGTTCACCTTTTTCGTAAGCTACCTTTGGTTCTCCCTGTTGATGCATACGTTCATGTCTTGCTCCTGGCTTTTCTTCAACATGGCCATGGTAGTCTGGTGACTTTTCGTGTACAAAGGCGCTGTCCTGATAACTACAGCCATACAAACAAAATATTCCCACGAGGAGTACTATCCACAACGCATTAACTCTTTTCCACCGACTCATACAGTAACCCCTTTCGAAACGTATCGAATATATTTAAAAATAAAAACCCAACAAATGAAGAAAGCCGGTACGTCGTTAAACGTCCGGCTTTCTCTTGCTATACTGAGTAATACGTGTACATGATCTCGAGTCTAAAACTTCATATCAATTCAACTATTCCGTCAAACGACACGGATAGTTTTCGTGAAAAAGATTTTACTTGTAGAAGTTTGTTGCCTCGGTCTCTTCGACAGGTCTTCCCAAACAATCCTCGATCATGGAAACCTTGAAACGAACGTCCCCGGAATTCAATGCTTTTACTATAACCTTCCAGTCCGCTTTTGCCTTTGCTGCAAGTGTTGGCAATGGTGCAAAGGTTATCGTCTTACCATCAGCAGAGACCGATCCTTCCGTAGGACCTGTAGACGATACATACTGCATTTGTTCCTCCAGCGTGCAGGTTATTTTGATATTTGTGCCTGTGTCAGAACCCTGATTGGTTACAACGATCTCATATGTTTCGTTGCTTCCAACTTCGATTGGATCTTCCAAGTCGATTACTTCAAGCAGAATTGCAGGAATGCCTAATACTTCGGTTGTAGTTGCTGCAGAAACAGCCTCAGCGCATGCAGCCCGTGCTGATACCGTATTTTTAACAGTACCAATCTCTTTCGGATTCAGAGTTAAAGTAACTTTCTGTGAATCTTGAGGCTGCAAGGTTCCCACATTCCAGGTAACCGTGTTACCCGATAATGTAGCTCCCTGGCTGGCGTTTACAACTGACGCATTAGCAGGCACGGTATCTTCAATAACCGTCGCTGCTGCCTGACCGTCGCCTTTATTGGTCACAACTATACTATATGAAATAGTGCGACCCACATACACCTTCTCGGTACCTTCTTTCTCAATGGCGAGAACAGGTTGTCTTACTATTGTTGAGGTTGTATTGGATTCAGCAGTTAAATCCCCATCAGCAACGGTCATAGCAGTATTTTTAAATTCTCCCGTATTTTCTGCCTTTACCGTTAGGGTAACTTCTTTTGACTCCCCTGGGTTTAATGAGCCAACATCCAATGTTACATCGGATCTGCCGTCTTGTGTCACCAATCCCTGCGGCAGGGACTCCTTAACTTTAACGTTGCTGGCAATACCTGTTCCCGTATTAGTTACCACAAACGTTACGGGTATCATATCACACAGCAAAACTTCAGATGGAGCACTCTTTACTATCGTTATCTTCGGCTCGGTAATGAGTGGGTCGATGCAGAGCTCCGGTAGGTTGTATGTTACGTCTGTGCAGAATGGCATATGCCCGCTTTGCGTCGGAACACCACATACTCGAATTTCCCGCACTTCTTCTGGGCTGAATTCTCCTAATGACCATTTTGCTAGATTCTGAGTGCTCCCCGGTTGCATATCAGGTGTAGAGCTTTTTACTTGAAAATTGCCAGGAAGGGTTTGAGCAACTTCAACATTTTTAACCTTTCCCTTCGTAAGGTTCGTAACCTTTATTGTATAGCAGTACTCCTGGCCAACACGCCCGTTACATGGACCCATTTTTTCCACGTAAATTACACTACAACAATTTTTATCATTTGTAGGATATGCACCTGTTGCGGTACACATGTCAGCAGGTGGCGGTTCTGCATGCACATGCATCCGCTTATGTCCTGCTGGTGGCTCATCTTCAACATGGCCGTGATACTGAGGCGTTTTTTCATCATGAATTATAGCACCTCCTTTGAATGACCCACACCCGTACATGCCGAATGCCACAACGCCAGAAATAAACAACAATTTATGCATACTATTCTTCAATCCCATTCAATCCTCCCTTCTAAAAAAACACTAGACCTATTCAAGGAGTCTCCCTATTTTTAACGAACACTTCAGGATACCCCTTTGCTGCATCAGGCAGCTTTTATCCCCTTTTCACTATTAACAGCATTAACAGCAATTTAAGCAGACTTAGGAAAAAATTGAAAGCTTAAATTTTAACAAAGTACCGTTCATAGCGCCTTTTCTAAATTTCAACAAAATAAAAAAACCTTACTGCGTAGATATACATTTCTCGGCAGTAAGGCTATCTTTTATTCTACCTCGCTGTAGTTTAAAGACCCTTTACTTTGCGTCTCCTGATCACTCAGGATTTGCCTTTCACGGGAGCGGATAGCATAGACTCAACAATATTCAATGTCAAGTAAAAAATTCAAAATACACATACCACCTTCCACCGAAAACTTTCAACTTAAATTTACGAAAGGCACAAAATTATTTCCTAATGGACTGCATCGCCAAGTCTCGGATATGCTAAAAGAGACAAGGGAAAAAATATTTTTTTGAAAAATTTTGTACAATTATTATAATATATAATATAGACAGCAGATTTTTAACGTTAAACGTCCTTTCAAGTTTGAAGGAGAAATTCATTGTGATTGCAGCTCCGCTGTGCAGTTAGGTATTTGGGATTCAAATTTAGTAAATAGACCTTCATACGATAATGTCCAATCTTGCAAAAACTATTTAAGCTCGCATGAATTTGAAAATTAGAATAGAAGCCTGT
>JAUPKS010000048.1 GCA_030837315.1 Planctomycetota bacterium | reverse complement strand
AGAGATTGGACTTTACGCCGCAGTGCGGAACGATTTGCATCGTTTACTAAGTTTGGGAATGTGGCTGTTCATTCTACCGTAAAAAATCGTAGTGCAAAGGTGACCGTCTATGTGGGAAGCGATGCGGTTAGTCAGAAGAAACTTAACCCACAACAAACAGAGATTATGTCTAACCTTCCCAGGACTTTAGCGGCTATTGAAGAGTACGTTAAGCTGGCGCCAATTGTTCGGGTCAATCGGACCATGGGAAATAATGGTGAATTTTCACCAAATTGTGATATTTTTGTTTCTATCCAGAGACCCGAGATGGTTCGTCTTGCATACATGACGTGGGCGACGCTCTTTCCCGTCAAACCTGATGGGGAACTAAAGCAGTATATTGTTTATATTCCTGAGTGGCAGGAGGGTGAACGACAAATTCTTGTTTTCCCGGAGATTAGTTCGACCATTGTTTTGGGTACGGATTATTATGGTGAATCCAAGAAAGGATTCCTGCGAATGGCTATGTGGAATGCCAAGCAGAAAGGGATGCTCGGCTTGCATGCGGGCTCAAAGATTTTAAAGGCAAAGGGGCCTGACGGCCGGATAAGAAGATACGGCATGATCATCTTTGGGATGAGCGGTACAGGGAAGACGACGCATACCTGTCATACCCATGGCTTAAACGATAAGGACGAAGGGATTGAAATATTGCAAGACGATGTAATATTTCTCAAGAAGGATGGTTCTGCTTATGGCTCTGAACGTGGATTCTATCTAAAGACTGAAGGGCTCGATTCTGTTACTCAGCCAATTATTTATAAGGCCGCAACATCCCGCGATGCCATCTTTGAAAACGTGATGATCGATTACGATGGAAACCTCTATTTTGAAGATGATACATTAACCAGTAATGGGCGTGGAATTATGATGCGGGAAGATCTGGGCCCCTATGTTTCAAACAACATCAATTTACCACCCATTGATGATATGGATGGGCTGATCGTTGCCTTTATTACACGCCGTCATACCGTGGTGCCTCTCGCGGCCAGGCTTACTCCTGAACAGGCAGCGGCAACCTTTATGTTAGGCGAATCGATTGAGACTTCAGCAGGCGACCCAAAACGTGCAGGAGAATCTATCAGAGAAGTAGGCACCAACCCTTTTATTATAGGTGATAAATCATATGAAGGAAATTGGTTTTATGATTTTGTAAAGCGACACGAAGGCAAGGTTCAGTGTTATCAGTTAAATACAGGTGGTCTTGGTGAGATCATTGAAAATCAACCAAACGGTGTAAAGG
This sequence comes from Planctomycetota bacterium, assembly GCA_030837315.1. Classification (GTDB taxonomy): domain Bacteria; phylum Planctomycetota; class Brocadiia; order Brocadiales; family Brocadiaceae; genus Brocadia. The sequence goes on along the minus strand of JAUPKS010000048.1, from coordinate 5,090 downwards.
TGCTGAAACGCAAGGTCCAGCGGATAGAAATTCCAGAGATGTCGGCAATCATCAGAGGTATTGTACGCGGTACGAGTAAATGGAATAAAGACAAATACTGGAATCTTGAAGTGCCTACTTTTGTTGAAGGCATGGATTTATCTAAATACCATGTAGAAAACTTCTATGATGTGGATGATATTACAAACCAGGTGTCTGATCTACGGAGCGAGCGTGTTGAATATATAGAAAAGTTTCCTGCGTTGGAGAAAGTCATTATTAAGACAGCAGAAATGATATAAAAATTAGTTGACATTTCCTATAATTGTGCTATATTTCTCCTAAACGTCTACTAGGTCTATATAGTTTATAATTGTGTTATCAACGGCTATGAAATTGTCTAAAAAAAGCGATTATGCGTTACGCGCAATGATTTACCTATCAATGCATTATAAAAACGGGGCCGTACAGATAAGGGAAATTTCTGCAAAGGAAAAGATTCCGCAAAAATTTTTAGAAAATATTCTTCTTACCTTGCGGAAGGTAGGCATTTTGAACAGCAAGATAGGCCTTAAAGGTGGCTATGAACTGGCAAGGGCGCCAGATTTGATTACTTTAGGTGAAGTAATTCGCACACTTGATGGCGCGATTGCACCGATAGGCTGTGTCAGCAAAATGTCTTATAAGCCATGTTCAGAGGAAGTTACCTGTGTAATACGGGGTGTAATGATGGATATTCGAAATGCCATAACGGATGTGTTAGATAAAATAACTTTTGCGGATATGTGCAAACGTGTAAAGGATTCGCTGGAAAAAAAAGAGGATGGTGTGTTGACGTATACAATATAATAAATTTTATTAAATATCTACTAATATTGTAGAGATAGTTAAGTATTGTCTGAGTTTCAAACAAATGAAGAAAATTCTAAGAACGGGGATTGGTTTTGTGATCCTTTTCTTTTTCGTGGTATATGGTATCGGCTGTTCAAAAAGGGTTGTTGATTCTACTATCCGAATTGGATATTTTCCAAATATTAACCATGCACAGGTTATTATTGGGATAGCTGACGGTACTTTTGCGGCGTATCTGGGGCCGAAGGTTCAGATAAAGACGACTCTTTTTAATGCAGGACCATCTGTTATTGAAGCGGTATTTTCCGGAGACATAGATATTGCGTACGTTGGACCAAGCCCAGTAATAAACGGGTATGTGAGGTCAGGTGGAGCTGCGTTGAAAGTAATTGCAGGCGTGGCAAGTGGCGGCTCTCTGTTTGTGGTAAGACCAGACTCCGGTATAAAAAAAGCTGCGGATCTTTCCGGGAAGAGGATTGCAACGCCGCAGCTTGGAAATACGCAGGATATTGCCCTACGTGGATACATCAGAAATTGTGGCTTGAAGCCAAAAGAAAAGGGTGGAACGGTTGATGTCCTTCCCTTGCGTAATCCCGATATTTTAAATCTTTTTATGAGGAAACAAATCGATGGGGCCTGGGTGCCAGAACCATGGGGAACAAGGCTTGTTAAGCAGGCAGGTGGGGAGATTTTTCTTAATGAAAAGACACTGTGGAAAGACGGCCGGTTTAGTTCAACGCTCATGATTGTTGGAACAAATTTCTTAAAAAAACATCCTGAGTGGGTCAAGCGGTGGTTGGCTGCCCATGTGAAAATAACTCGTTGGACCAATCAACATCCAAAAAAGGCAAAAAGGATTGTGTGTAAACAGATTAAGGACATCTCGGGCATTTCGCTCCCGAAAGAAATAGTTGATGACGCATTCTCACAACTAGAGGCCACGTATGATCCTGTCATTTCATCCCTGTTATCCTATGCAGAAATGGCATACGAGGAAGGTTTTTTGGGAAATCAAAGGCCAGATTTGTCAGGGTTGATTGACCTGAGGTTGCTCAATGAGGTGCTCAATAGAAGATCGTTGCCTTTGGTAAGTGAGGAATAAATAATTTAGACTATTTGGAGGTGGTAATCGATGTCAGAAGGCGTAGGTGTTGACAATCTTATTACATTGGACCGTGTAACGGGTGATAGTGAACTGGCAGCATCTCAAGTGAATAGTGTAAGACCAAATTTGTGCATTCAGCACGTGTCTAAATCATTTCAGTCTAAAAATGGAAGTGTTTATGTCTTAGAGGATATAAATCTGGAAATCAAACAGGGCGAATTTGTATGTCTTGTTGGACCTTCTGGATGTGGAAAAACTACCCTTATGAATATTGTTGCAGGGCTTGAAAAGGCAGATTCTGGTGAAGTATGGGCTAATGGTCGTAAGGTTAATCATGCAGGGCCAGATCGGGTTGTTATATTTCAGGAGGCTGCCCTTTTTCCCTGGCTCAATGTGATAAAAAATGTTGAATTTGGTTTAAAGCTAAAGGGTGTGAGTAGCCGGGAAAGACGAAATATTGCCCTTGAATATCTCAAAATGGTTCATTTAACAAGGTTTCAGAATGCCCATATCCATGAACTGTCTGGTGGGATGAAGCAGCGCGTAGCGATAGCGAGAGCACTGGCGATGAATCCGGAGATGCTTTTGATGGATGAGCCTTTTTCTGCATTGGATGCACAGACGAGATGGATACTTCATTTCGAATTGCAGAATATATGGATGAAGACGAAGAAGACGATCTTGTTCGTTACGCATAATATTCGGGAGGCCGTCTGTTTGGCAGACCGTATATTTATCCTTTCTACTTCTCCCGGGAGAATCAAGAAAGAGTTTTTTGTTGATTTACCACGACCGCGGGATGACAACGATGTAAGCGTGGCAGAGTATTCTACGAAGATCATGAAAGAACTAAAAGCCGAAATTGATAAGGTTATAAAATGTGAGATGGATGCAGACTCGTGTGTAGAATGTGATATAAAATGCACAGTAGTAGAGCCTGCAAAAACGGATATTGGGGGAGGGATTTAAAAAAAATGTACAGTGTACTGAAGAGGGTGATTTTTTTTGTCTTGCTTATAGGTCTCTGGGAACTTTTGTTTCGGCTGGGGATATGGCCAGAATATATCCTTCCTTCGCCTCTTTCTGTATGTAAGACATTGGTTCGTGGATTTCAGGATCAAAGCCTTCTGATTGGAGTAGCAATAAGTATGAAAAGAATTGCCATTGGTTACGGAATTTCCATTGGTATTGGTATTTTTACAGGTTTACTTATTGGTAGATTCAGAATTTTTGAAGAGACGCTCGGTTCGCTGATTTCTGGTCTACAAACACTGCCAACTATTTGCTGGTTACCCCTTTCCTTGCTGTGGTTTGGTTTAAACGATAGGGCAATTATATTTTTGGTTTTTATGGGTGCTGTACTTTCCATTGCTACCGGGACAGATTCTGGGGTTAAAAATGTACCCCCCCTCTATATTCGTGCTGCAAAGACCATGGGGGCAAAAAAATGGAAATTGTATCTTGAGGTGATTATTCCGGCTGCCCTCCCGCATATTATTATAGGTATGAAACAAGGCTGGTCTTTTGCCTGGCGTTCGTTAATGGCTGGGGAATTATTAATCGTATGTCTTGGATTGGGGCATCTTTTGATGATCGGACGAGAACTCAATGACATGAGTCAGGTCATTGCCGTAATGCTTGTAATTATCATAATTGGTGTCTTAGTAGACAGGCTGTTTTTCATGAAAGTCGAAAGGCATATACGTGAACGTTGGGGGTTGACCAAGGCTTAAATCAGATATTGACCTCAACGGGTAGCTCCATATTTTGCATTGAAGCTTGAACTAAAGCCTCTTGGTCGATTTCATCTTCCGGCTGTTTAATCCGGTCTGCATTTCTTTCGACAAAACTCACCCCTTCTGCCCTGTATTTTTTCTTTAAAGTCTCACATTTTGGGCAGTCTGTTGCTGTATATATATATTTCATGAACAAGCCTCCTGAAAGTAGAATAAAAAAATTTCACTAAAATTGCCATCAGTGTTGTTATTGTACTAAAAGGAAAGATTCTTTCAAGTGTAATTTTCTCGGTGTTTTCAGGTTGCTCTGAGGAAAAGGATTCCTGAGATAATTATTTGACTGGATAAATCGTATGTGTTATATTTCATAAAAATTTTGAAAGGGCAAATTGTATGAGATTTATTGGATTACTTATTGCAGCAGCTGTGGCTGTTTGGGTATATGTTGATGCAAAAAAAAGGGGCTATAAGATGCTTCCCGCTGTTGGCTGGATGATGGGTGTTTTTTTACTTATGATTGTGGTTTTACCCATTTATTTGATTATGAGAACAAAGCAAGTCAAGCACGTAGAAATCTTAACATCATGCAAGTATTGCGGGAAATATTACGAAAGCACCCCTTTGTATTGTCCCAACTGTGGGCATAAAGTGGGCGGATATTCATTTAAAGAGGAATAAACTATGGACGTGAAGGAACGAGTGACCGAAGAATTGAAGTGTGCTATGAAGGCACAAGATAAATTAAAGACATCGGTTTTACGCATGATACTTGCCGATATCAAGATTGCGGATACGTCAGGTAAACCAAGGGACCAGATTGATTATGTTGAGGTTGTTCGAGGGTATTGTAAGAAATTAAAGAAGTCTCGTGAGGAGTATGAAAAACTGCATCTGCCGGAAAAAGTAAAGGAATTAGACGGAGAGATTGCAATTGTTGAAGAATACCTGCCGAAGCAATTGTCAGATGATGAAATGAAGAAGATCGTTGCCGAGATCATTGAAGCAAATACATTTACCGCGAAAGATATGGGAACGGCTATGAAACTCATTATGAGCAAACACGGGAGCGCAGTGGACGGGAAAAAGGTTCAGACATATTTACGCGAAAGGCTTAAAGGTTGAGTAGCTTTGAATCACAGCGGTATGAAGTTTTTAGCTTATAAGCTGTTTTGTGCAGGTGCATTCAACGGAAAGCACCTGCGACACACGGCTTTTGTCTCTATATACGGTGATACCCTTACAGCCGTTTTTATAAGCTAACAAGAAAGCTTTTTTAACATCATCAACAGGAGATTCTTTCGGGAAATTGATGGTCTTGGAAACACCGCTATCAATATATTTTTGACAGGTTGCCTGTATTTTTACGTGTTGCTCCGGAGAAACATCTCTGGCGGTGATAAATAGTGTTTTGACATCTT
>JAUPKS010000321.1 GCA_030837315.1 Planctomycetota bacterium | reverse complement strand
TAGTGGTGAGTCACGGGGGGAAGGGGCTTTCCTACTGCCGCTTCTATTCCCAGTTCTTCGCGTAATTCGCGTTTAAGGCATTCTTCATGCCTTTCTCCCTTATTGATCTTGCCACCCGGGAACTCCCATTTCAGCGGTAAGCTCATGGATTTACTCCTTTGCGAGCAGAAAACCTTTCCTCCGTTCTCTAGTATTGCGCAAGCGACTTGAATATGTTTCATAAGAAAAATAGCAAAAACACGTTAGCACATATGGGGTGAAGCCCCCTGGAATTGATTTTGTTGGCTTCAAATATTTTTTATAATATTTGTACCTGTCAGGCCATTCAGGGCACCTTTGACCTTATCAATGGACGTAATGACTACCAGCTCCCCACCCCAGTTCAAAAAATTCATGGCGGCCTGGATCTTCGGTCCCATGCTTCCCGGCGGGAAATGTCCCTCGTGTAAATATTTTTGGGCTTCCTTTGCTGTTAATCTGCTTAATGCCTGTTCGTTTGGTTGTTTGAAGTTTAAAAAGACGTGTTCTACACCGGTAAGCATTATGAGACAGTGAGCCTTAATATCTCTTGCCAGGACGGCAGAGGCGAGGTCCTTGTCAATCACTACGTCAATCCCTTCAAGGTCTCCATCTTCTTTCATGACGACGGGAATGCCACCGCCACCCGCTGCTATGACGATACCGCCTGCTTCTAACAGTGTTTTTACGGCCCTTTCTTCGACAACTTTCAGTGGATTGGGTGAAGCAACAACCCGACGGTATCCCCTGTGGCTATCCTCTGCAATATTCCAGCCTTTTTCCCGACGAAAGCGATCTGCCTCTTCTCTGGTAAAAAAGGGACCGATGGGCTTTGTGGGATTCGAAAAGGCCTTGTCGTGTTTATCGACGATGACCTGTGTCAGCACTGTTACGACACATCTGTCGATCCCTTCTTTTCGTAAACGGTTGGTTAAGGATTGCTGGATCATATACCCTATCGCACCTTCGGTATCTGCAACACAAACACCTAGGGTAAGCTCGGGTATCTGATTTCTGCTGGCCTCTACCATGAGTAACAGATTACCTACCTGAGGTCCATTCCCATGAGTAATGACTACCTCAAAGCCCTGTTTTAAGCAATAGATGATGCCATCCAGACTCCTCCGAACATTCTCAAATTGCTCTGCAATCGTGCCCTGCTGACCCTCCCCGACAAGGGCATTTCCCCCTAATGCAATGACAGCAAGTTTCCTTTTCATCGTAGCCTTGCTTCAAGGAGTTCTTTGAGTGTGGGCGAGCCTGTTTCCTGTAAGTAATACCGAGCCCGGACGGTCGGTTTGTCAATGGATATAAGCTTCTTCAGATCGATAGGGGTGCCAATAATCACCGTGTCGCATGGAATGCGATGTATCGTTTCCCGTAGTTCTTCCATCTGTGAATGCCCATAGCCCATGGCTGGCAGGAGTTTTTCTATGTGTGGATACTTCTCAAAGGTTTCAGCAATCGACCCCACCGCAAAGGGTCTTGGGTCGATAATCTCCCTTGCGCCATATTGTTTTGCAGCGAGAACTCCGGCGCCAAAGGCCATACCCCCATGCGTCAGGGTCGGGCCATCCTCGATAATCAATACGCTCTTACCTTTTATGAGCTCAGGTTTTTCAACCGTTACGGGCAATGCTGCGTCTACGATAGCCGCTTTGGGATTTGACTGCTTTATATGTCCTTTAACAAGGCTTATATTTTCTGGTTTTGCGGTATCTTCTTTACTGATGACGACAATATCTGCCAGGAGAAGATTTGTTTCCCCTGGATAGTAAGTAAGCTCATGTCCCGGCCGGTGCGGGTCTACCATAGTAATATGGATATCGGGTGCATAGAAGGGGGTGTCATTATTACCACCGTCCCACACAATAACATCCGCCTCCTCTTCGGCCTCAGCCAGGATTGCCGCATAATCCACGCCGGCATACACAACCGTGTGTTGTCCTACGTGAGGTTCATATTCTTCAATCTCTTCGATAGTGCAATCATGTTTCTGGAAATCGTCATATAAGGCGAATCGCTGCAGACGTTGTTGCAAAAGGTCACCATAAGGCATGGGATGCCTTACGACAACGACTCTTTTCCCCATTTCTTTTATAATCTCACAGACCTTTCGCGACGCGGGACTCTTTCCGCTGCCAGTTCTCACCGCACAGACAGCGACAACTGGCCTTCTGCTCTTTATCATAGTTTGCCTTGTGCCGAGGAGGGTAAATTGAGCGCCGGATGCATTCACCAGGCTGGCCTTATGCATTACGTACTCGTGCGAGACATCGCTATAAGAAAACACCACCTCATCAATCGTATGTAATTTTATGAGTGATGCCAGTCTTTCTTCAGGTTCGATGGAGATTCCGTTGGGGTACAGTTTGCCTGCCAATGGAGGAGGATATTGCCTTCCTGCGATATTCGGTATCTGCGCCGCCGTGAAGGCAAGGACTTCGTATTCGGGGTTATCGCGAAAACAGACATTAAAATTGTGGAAATCACGACCTGCTGCTCCCATGATAATAATCTTTTTTCTGTTTGCCATATGGGCATCCTCCCGGATTTTCTGTTACTCAATAGGAAGGTTGTCATTGCGAGCACATTCGATTCCTTCAGTGTAAACTCCGCGAAGCAATCCAAGCCCTGGAGATTGCTTCGGGCTAACGTTTACCCTGAGTAATAACGAAGGACCCTCGCAATAACGTTTGGATAGAAACCTATTTATTGCGTTTGCTATAATATACTTTTAACCGTGCACCATACCTTATCAGCAATTGCCTGTTCAGATAGCATCTTGCCATTTTCCGTGCAATCAATGGTTATCCAGTCTCTTTTCCCCTTGGCAATTTCCAGGAAAGTTTGTTGCGCGTATCGTAAATGGTTTATATCTTCTTCGTGGATATCCTTTTTTTCTCCTGCCAGATAAGCGCGTAGTTCTTTTTTTTCGATAAGCTGATAAGCGATTTCAGCTGGTACGTATAACAGGATATTCAGGTTTGATCGCGGAACGGCAAATATTCCATGTTCTAATTTGTCCAGCCATTGGAAAAATTTATCTTTCTCCGGGGGGTTCCTGATTTTACCACCCTGGTGTGCCATATTGTCACACACATAGCGATTTGATATGATAATCTTATCCTCCCTAAGCCAGGTGTTTATCTGTTCCTTGCACTCCCATCGGTCACCTGCATAGAGAAGTGATGCCAGGTATGGGCTCACGGAGTCTGCACTCCCAAATTCACCCGTGAGGTATTTCGTGACCATATCGGCAAAAAATGTTTTACCATACTGAGGGAAGTCAGTAATAACAGCAGGATACCCCTCTTTCATCAATCGCTCGTACAGGAGCTTTGTCTGTACTGTCTTGCCGCTACCATCAATACCCGTAATGACAATAAGTTTTCCCTGCATTCAATTTGCTCCAGTTGGTTTAAGGCAATTTTTATGATT
>JAUPKS010000047.1 GCA_030837315.1 Planctomycetota bacterium | reverse complement strand
CATCAGGTTCCGCACAGCCTTCCCGACAACCCGTTCACTCTTCATTTCCCGGTAATTTATTGCGGTGTCTATGACATTGCATCCTTGCCCGACTGCCTCGATCATTGCGTCATAATAGAGTGCATCCGTCTTGTCATCCTCTTTGCCCAGATAGGTGCCGATACCTATGGTGGATGGTTTTGGAGACATTTTATCGTGTAAAGCCTTGCGCTGCTGCATAAATACAGACCCCTCACAATTTATATTCATGTTGTTGTTTTTGCTTCCATTACAATGACTAGGTCAAAAGTCTTACTGCCATTGCAATAACACCAATAGTAAGCATGAATCGGATAAACCGCTCTCCTCTGGTAACTGCCAGATTGCCACCAATCCATCCCCCAAGTCCGTTGCCTGCGGCTAATGCTATGCCTATCGGCCAATGTATTTTATTATGAAAAACAAACACAAGCAATGCGAAAAATGCATTGATGCCTACAACAAATACCTTGTGGCTATTGGTCTCCACAAGGTTTAATCCGCACATCGTGGTCAAGACTGCGATAATTATGAAGCCAATGCCTGCCTGAATGAATCCACCGTAAATTCCTATAAAGAAGAAGATGCACATCAGAAGTAAGCGAAGATGCCAGCTTCCATTGACAATATCTCCAGTATACTGAACTTTACCATACTGTCTTCGAGTAGGATTCCGTAAGATAATTCCGAGCACAAGCAACATGGTTACAGCAAGTATTCTTTTGAACAGGACATCAGATACATCAATGGAAAGTTGAGCGCCAACAATGGCTCCCACAAGTGTTGGTACTGCCATGAGGATGCTTGATTTAAAATTCGAGATGCCTTTTCTTTTAAAACCGGCAACTGCACATATGCTCTGAACTGTAATCGCCAAACGGTTGGTGCCATTCGCCACAGCCGTTGGCAGACCCAGGATAATAAGCATTGGGAGAGAAAGGAGCGAGCCTCCGCCTGCCATGGTATTGATAAATCCCGCTATGATGCCAACGATAAAGATAACCGGAATTTGCCATGTTTCCATAGATTACAGGAATGAATACTTAGTTCGCATATTAAGGGAGTTGCTAAAATGGCTTTTCAAACTAAAGATTTATTACCCATACCCAGGATGTTAAAAACCGATTTTTACTGAGATTTTACTGCGTCGTATCTATAATGTTTCCAACTCTGCCTTTAACGTTTCGGCTGACTGGATACGATTATCGGGGTTTTCCTCCAGCAGCCCTAAGATAACCCTGTTGAGTTTGTCCGGAATGGCCTTATTGATTTCTTGCGGGCTGATGTTTGCGGTTTGCCATAGTTTTCCCGTTAATACCTGATAGAAGATCAAGCCGACGGAATACAGGTCTGAGGCGGCTTTCATCTTGATTTTTTTCAGCACAGATTTTTCCGCCTCGCCGTCGCGCAACATTCGAATCATCTGTTTCTGCTCTGGTGAGGCATATTCCTTGCTCATACCGCAGATAATTTCCCCTGTTTTAACCGTGCATTCGAGATCAATCAGCGCCATCGTACCCGTGTCAGGGTTTAAAATAAGGTGACCGGGTTTGATATCGCTATGGATGTATCCTTTGGAATGCATATGCTGTAACGGTAATGTCGCGTTGGAAAAATATTGAATCACGTGTTCTATTTCATGTTGATCCGGCAATACTCTTTTCTTGTAATATTCAACGACATCTTCTCCTGCAAAGTGTGTTATAATAAGATAATTTTGTACGATTACCGATTTACCTTCCTTGTACATGAGCGCATTTCCCTCTTTATGCCGGACCGGGATTTGAGGGTGTGAAAAGAGGGGTAGTATCTTATACTCTCGTGCATAATTGTTGCCGGGGGAGTATTTCATGCCCCACTGGTTTTCTTTAAATTCAGAATTACAGAGAATGGCATAATTTGCCCGATGTCCGGGTGCTATCTTGAATTCTTTAAAATGGTACTTGTCGATTGAATACATGTTTGACTCCTTCATTGTCGCAGGTTAGGCACGGACAAACAAGTTTGTCCATTCCACCCGCAACTATTTGAAAGTTTCTGCAGTACGTTAGAAACAAACGGGTTTAAGAGATGAAAATTATTTTCCCGTTATCTCCCGAAATATACCAAGGATTTTGATCGGATTGCCGCTCCCGTCACGGACAAGGTTACAGGTGCTTTCAGAGATAAAGCGCTCTCCATCTCTTCGTTTGCAATAAGAGATAAAGTCTCTCCGCTCCCCATCCTTTTCCAACGTCTCAAGTAATTCCTTTCGATCAGGTGGATTTACGTAGATTTCCTTTACCCGCGTTCCAATCAGCTCTTCTGGTGAACGGTAACCCAGCATCTCTGCCCCTGCCTGATTGATCCATGTAAACACCCCGTCTTCAGTGGGTTCACATTGATAGAATCCCTCTTTTAAAGATTTAAGCAACTGTCTGAGATGGAGTTCTGATTCCTGTAACTCCATTTCCAATCTCTTCCTCTCGGTGATGTCTCGGAATATTCCATCTATACGGATTGGGTTCCCCTTTTCATCAGTAACCAGATTGGACGTCCGTTCCAGGTAAAAAAGTTCTCCATTTCTTCTTTTGCATAACGATGTAAAACTCTTCCATATTCCTTCTTTGGTTAGTTTCTCGACGACCTTTTTGCGGTCATCCGGGTTTACATAAAAATCCTTTACCTTCGTCCCAACCACTTCTTCCGGGGACTTGTAGCCAAGGACTTCCGCACCTGCCTGGTTTATACTGATAAACACGCCATCTTCTGTGGCTTCAGATTGGTATACCCCTTCTTTTACCGAGTTAAACAATTCACGGTATCGTCTCTCAGAATCCGCTATTTGTCTGGTTTTCTCATCCAGAGATTTCGCCATAACATTAAAGGAGTTTGCTAATATCCCTATCTCATCTTTTCTCTTTATGCCCACCCTTTGCGTTAAGTCTCCTGCGGCAATTTTTTTTGTCACTTCGGTCAGTTTTATGATTGGCGTCGATGTCTTTTTGCCAATAAAATATGCTATGATTACGATGGGAAATGCAAGTATGATCAACACGGAACTAACAATGTAATTGAGGTTAAACGCAGGTCCGTAACCTTCGTCCCTGTTAATTTCTGCTATAACACCCCAATTAAACTCCGGTAACCAGCGCCATACGCTCAATACCGCTATCCCCCGGTAATCCTTGTAACCTTTTGCATCAAACCCATTATTGCCGGTAACGCACTGTTTAACGCCAGTGGTTAATTCGCCAGTTTCCCGATTAACCAACTTCAATTCCAATGCACACCTTCTTTTTATTAACCCAATATTTTTTAAATCCCGGGCAAACCGTGATTCTGTTACCATATATCCGTCTTTGTTTACCAGATACGTTTCACCAGTCTTTCCTAATTTCAGACTGAGCATCAGGTCGTTCAGCGCCTTCACATCTACCCGAACGGCAACGATACCCACGACGACCCCATTCCTGTCTCGTAATGGTGTTGAAACATGCATGGTAGGCATGTCCGGTTCTTTCTCTCCAAATTCATTTGTTAGTGGTACCTCAGATGGAATAATACCCGATACAAAGGTATGTCCTTGTACTGCCCGTTTGAAGAACTCCATGTGTGAAATGTCATTTCCCACGCCTTCTTCTGCCGTTGCAACGGTTATCAATCCTTTGATATTACTTATCAAAATATCCTTGTAACCATACTTGCTTTTCACGACCTCCAGGTACTGAACGATATCGGGATAAACTGCGTCTTCTTTTGTCAGCTGGGAGCAGGTGATCATAAACGGATTCTCTGCAATAACGCTGACATTCTTTATTCTCTCATACATCCAATGAGTCACTAATTCTGCCTGCTTATGCCCAATACCATCCAGGTTGCGTATAATCTCTTCCTGGAGATCGGCCTGTACTTTTGGATATGCTATAATTCGCAACAAAACGAACGGAAGTAGCGTAAATACAATGAGTAAAAAAATAAGCCGATTTTTAATCGAGATGTACATTTTTTTCTCCTTAAGTAAGCAACAGTTACGCAAACTAGTATACCGACAGACTTATGGAGAGTAAATCAAAAATAATTTTTTGCTTGCTTTTGGAGGTGATTAATAATTATTATCGTAAAATATTTATCAGGAAAATATCAGGCTTTTGTGTATACGGCATGCATAAAATAATTTTTCTAAAAAAAGGTCTTCTCAGCATTTTGGTGATATGGTTTCTTCTATGCATTGTACCAGGCGATTGTTTGTTATTGGGGTGTGAAGAAGAAGATTTGTTGCATTGTGCAGAACATGAAGTAGTTCTTGTATCCCATAACGACGCTGACTCTCACATTCCGATGGGTGATCAGCATTGCTCACATTGTTGTGTACTGTGTGCCCACAATTTTGTCATGGGTTTACTGCAAAACTCCTCACTATTTCTCAGCAGTTCGTCCAGTTTGTTTAAAACCCTTCATTTTAATCAT
>JAUPKS010000320.1 GCA_030837315.1 Planctomycetota bacterium | reverse complement strand
GTTCAAATTCTTTCACCAATTCCAGGGCGGCATTGAGGTCTATAATATTGTTATACGAAAGCTCTTTTCCATACAACTGCTGCGCATTGGACACGCACGGTTCCTGGACATTTTCCTCTACATAAAATGCAGCCGTTTGATGGGGGTTTTCGCCGTAACGCAATGCCTGTCGCTTCATATAGTCCAATGAGAGCGCTGTGGGAAAGCCACCTTTCTCCTTATCCAGGCTATCAAAATAGTTGGCAATAATTCTGTCGTAGCGACCTGTTGTCCTGAATGCCTCAATGGCCAGTTCATAACGCATCTTTTCAGAAATATCATGATGATTGGCCTTGAGCTCTTCGGCAATGAATTCATAGCGTTTGGGATTCACCACGACAATCACGTGCTTATAATTCTTTGAAGCAGAGCGAATCATCGAGGGACCCCCGATATCGATATTTTCAATCGCCTCTTCCATACTCACATCTTTTTTCGAGATCGTCTTTTCAAAGGGATATAAGTTAACAACGACCATATCAATGGGCTTAATTCCCAGTTCCTTCATCTGTTTTTTGTGGGTTTCATTATCCCTTAAAGCCAATAAACCCCCATGCACCTTGGGATGCAAGGTCTTCACACGGCCATCCATGATTTCAGGAAACCCTGTGTGCTCGGATATTTCAACTACACGGATACCGTTATCCTTAAGTAATTTTGCTGTACCTCCGGTGGAGATAATTTCGATTCCTATATGCTGTAACTCCCTGGCAAACTCCACGATTCCTGTCTTATCGGAGACGCTGATAAGCGCTCTTTCCACTCTCGCCATTTTTTTCTCTCCTTAACATTAAATATTAGATCTTCGGCGACTTATTCCCATGTAGTGGCAATGCCCGCCTTGCCATTACGCAATTGGTTCGAAATTTCTAAGCATTGAAATAAGACTTATTCCATAACAATTTGGCGATTTTAGCAGAATGCAAAAATCAAGTCAAAAGAATACCTTGCGTTGGATCGTGTCCTGAGAGTTTTTCGTTGACTGTCTGTGTCTTTTTTGTTTGAATCGTCTTTCCGTCATCTAATTTTCAACGTATTAATTCAAGGAAGGGGGGGGATTATGGCTACTCATAAATTAAGGGTGTTTTGTACCCCGTTTTGTCCAAAGTGCAATGAACTGTTGGTTTACCTGAACAAACGAAAGGCAGATTACGTCTCCTTTGATATTGATAAGGACGATAATGCAAGAAAAGAAATCATTAAAATTGTCGGAAATGATGATGTTGAATCACTCGACAAGCTGCCTATTGTTGTTGCTGGTGATAAGGTGATCTATGGCTTCGATAAGAAAGAGATTGATAAATATGTCTGTTGATGATGCCCAAGACGCGGGTAGGTAAAGTCTACCACTGATGGAAAATGTTTGAAATCAGGCAAATTTGGTCTTAGTTAATGATAAACCAGTTAGATTTGACAGGCATGTACGCGGGAGGATGAAATGGAGAAAAATCTCTGAAGAAGAAACCTCATATTGCCCTTGAAAATCCAGATTGGAGGGCGACGTGAAGATTGAATACAACAAACAGGCAGATGCATCATATGTGCATTTTAAAGAAGAATATGTAGCTAAAAGTCTTGAAATAGAGGATGGTGTAGTAAATGATTTCGACGAAAAGGGGCACCTCATAGGAATAGAAGTTCTTGATGTGAGCCAGAGATTTAGCCTCTCGGATATCGCTACTATAAGCATAGAGAATCTTCCTAGTTAAAACGACAAGATAACTTATAGAATTACTGAAGAACCTTAAAATTTCCACTTGACATTTACTCCTAAAACGTTTAGCCTTTTACAAATTTTTAGGGCATAATGGGTATGGCAGAACAAAGCAATTTGAAAGAACTTACTAAGGGCATCGTCCAATACAATCCAATGTTTGTGCTGGTATTGGGATTGTGTCCCAGCCTTGCGGTTACAACCTCAGTAAAAAACGGGGTAGCAATGGGTGGGGCGGCAACCTTTGTGCTTATCTGTTCGAATTTTATTATTTCTGTCGTGCGGTCGTTCATTCCGCGTGAAATCCGTATTCCATGCTTTATTGTCGTCATTGCTGCATTTGTAACCATGGTGGAATTGCTTATGAAGGCATACCTGCCGCCTGATTTAAATGCATCGCTGGGGATATTCATTCCGCTCATCGTAGTTAATTGTATCATCATGTATCGTGCGGAATCGTTTGCTTACAAGAATAAACCTCTGGTCTCCATTCTGGATGGGGCGGGTCTGGGATTAGGGTGGACGCTCTCATTGTGCCTTGTTTCTGCCATACGCGAGATACTTGGGGCAGGAACGATCCTTGGTCTCAAAGTGTCTGAATCGTATCAGCCGGCTGCTGTGATGATCATGGCCCCCGGGGCGTTTATTGTATTGGGACTCTTATTGGGTTTCTTTAACTGGAGAAAACTCAGGAAGAGCGAAAAGAGTATGAAGGCGTATATGAAACATGATTAAAGAAATTATTTTAATTATTGTAAGTGTAGTATTTGTTAATAACTTTGTCCTGGCAAAATTCCTGGGACTTTGCCCATTCCTGGGCGTTTCCCAAAAGACATCGTCGGCGATGGGTATGGGCGTGGCGGTGACATTTGTCATGACCCTTTCTTCGGCAATTACGTGGATTGTCTACAACTTCATCCTATTGCCTGGTGACGCAAATATTATCGCAAAGGTATTTCCATCCATACGGGAATTGGGACTTATAGAAGTATTAAAAACGATCAGCTATATCCTGGTTATCGCAACGCTGGTACAACTGGTAGAAATGATGCTCAGGAAGATGGTACCTGCCTTATATGAAAGCCTTGGGATTTATTTGCCACTGATTACAACCAATTGTGCCGTATTGGGTGTAGCGCTTTTAAACACAACCGATTCACCAAAACATCTGGGATTTTTACAAGCTACGGTGCAGGGATTTGGGGCGGGAATCGGTTTTACCGTGGCCATGTTACTGATGTCCGGAATTCGGGAGCGTCTGGCTCTTGCCAACATCCCTCAATCCTTTCGCGGCATTCCGATTGCTTTCATTTGTACGGGACTCATGGCCCTGGCCTTTTTCGGGTTTTCGGGGATGGTTCAATAAACTATGCGACACGTAATTTCTCTTCTCGTAGAAAACAAGGTTGGCGTCCTGGCACGTATTACTTGTCTTATCAGCGGCAGGGGATTCAATATAGACAGTCTCGCTGTTGGAGAGACCGATAATCCCGCCCTTTCACGGATGACCATTATCGTCAGGGGTGACGATGCCATCCTGGAGCAGGTTAGAAAACAATTAGGAAAAATTATCGATATAATAAAGGTAATCGACTTTACCAGCGAAGAGTTTGTCGAACGGGACCTTATGCTGCTGAAAGTCAATGTACCGGCGGGTAAACGCGGAGAAATCATTGAGATTGTGGAAATTTTCAGGGGAAAGATCATCGACGTAAGCCCGAGAGATCTTGTCATTGAGCTTGCCGGAGTTGAAGATAAACTCGAAGCAATGGTAAATTTGTTAAGACCTTATGGAATCAAGGAATTAGTGAGGACCGGAAGTATTGCTATCGGCCGTGGCACAAAGTAAAATTTTTTGAAAGGTAAAAGGGAAAATTGACATGCTAAAAATGTACTATGAAAAAGATGCAGACGTCAGTACGCTGAGAGGGAAAAAGATTGCCGTAATAGGATACGGTAGCCAGGGACACGCCCAGGCGCAAAACCTCAAAGAATCCGGCATGGACGTAATCGTATCAACAAGAACGGGTACGCCTAACTACCAGTTGGCAGTCAAACACGGGTTTAAGCCTCTCAGTGTAGAAGAAGCTGCACAACAAGGAGATTTCATTCAGATACTCATGCCTGACGAAACACAAAGAGCGGTTTATGAGACCCAAATTAAACCCCATTTAAAAGACGGAAAGACGCTGTGCTTTTCACATGGATTCAATATCCATTTTGGACAAATTGTACCGCCACCCAACATAGATGTTATTATGATAGCTCCCAAGGGACCAGGTCATCTTGTCCGGAGTGAATTCGAAAAGGGGGGTGGTGTTCCGTGTCTCATGGCTATCCATCAGAATGCCACAGGAAAGGCCAAAGAAAAGGCCATGGCTTACGCGCATGGGATTGGCGGCACACGGGCCGGCGTAATGGAAACTACCTTTGCCGAAGAAACGGAAACAGACCTCTTTGGCGAGCAGGCCGTACTCTGCGGCGGGGCGGCAGCGCTCGTCAAGGCTGGGTTTGAAACCCTGGTAGAGGCAGGATATCAGCCTGAACTCGCCTATTTTGAATGCATGCACGAACTGAAATTGATCGTAGATCTTTTTTATCAGGGCGGTCTCAGTTATATGCGTTATTCGATTAGCAACACTGCCGAATATGGAGATCTTACCCGCGGACCACGTATTGTTACGGAAGAAACCAAAAAGGAGATGAAGCGGATATTATCCGAGATACAAAGCGGCCAGTTTGCCAGGGAGTGGATACTGGAAAATCAGGCGGGACGACCCGTCTTCAATGCCCTGGAGAAAAAAGACAAAGGACATCTCATCGAAAAAGTTGGCAGGGAATTACGGAAGATGATGAAATGGATTAATGCCAAAGAGGTGTAAAGGAAAACGATTACCAGGTTTTTTTCCCATCGGGATACCGTGATAAAGGTGATCGACAATATAGTGCTGTAAAGCCTCAACCAAATTCCCATAAAAAGGGCAACAACCGCCTGAATTCCCCATTTTTAAAGTGGACATCAAGAAGCCCCCTTAGTAAAGGGGATGAAGGGGGTTGTAAAAACCTTGCTAAAAAGAGAAGATGTTACCATGGAATACCGTAGTTCAGCAAAGTTGCAACCAGATTAAGCATTCCTTTATCTCCTCTTTGCGAAGGAGGGGATAAGGGGGGCGGTAAAGCCTGCCAAAAGATTATTTTTATCAGGTCAGGTAATACTATAAGGAATTTTAGCGGGAACGTTCCTTCTAACACTGCCGATAAGTCACTACGATGCTGCACAGCGATAAGGAAGGAGTTATGGCAACATACAAGCCTCAGGATCTCCCTGCCTTTCGCCTCCGTCCTGCTGAAGCCAGGGACATTGCTTCGCTAGTCGAATTGGAAACCGCCTGTTTCGCCCTGACTG
>JAUPKS010000046.1 GCA_030837315.1 Planctomycetota bacterium | reverse complement strand
GCGGCGCACCTGAGTCCTTAGGATAACCCATGTATTTTGCACCCAAACCAGAAAAGAACACCTTACCGTTATTATCCGGTTCGCCAATCTGCCCATATACTTCGTGAGGTACCCAGTGGGTGATGATTTCTACGGCCTTTGCTTCTTTCGTCATCAGGTTCGCAACCACCCCCAATGTTCCACAGCCAATTAATACCGACGCCAATGTTACTTTTAATAATTTATGCATGATACTTTAAATTCTCCTCCTTTCACATTATTCATACGTCACAATCGTCATTCGATTGCTTCACATAACAAAAAGCTCTCAGCTTCCCCTCCCTTTCAAACCACCTCCTTTCAGGATACTATTTTACAAATAATGTCCCTTATACTTCTTCTCCTCCTAAACGTACTTCTACAGTCATATTTTTTTGAGAAAAGTCATTATACTTATTATCATACTTAAGTCAATACAAAAAGCTAATTATTTGCAATTTCCTGAGTCATGATAATCATCAAACAAATCGCCTTCAGCGTTGGGAAAACTATCCCTTTGCCCCTGAAATTAGTTGTCCCACAAATTCACCAACACCCCTTACTAATTCTTCTGAAGGTTTTTTTGCATACTTTTCAATCTCTCTCATTATAGCGCTACCCACAATAACACCATCAGCAACCGTTCCAATCAATTTTGCATGTTCTGATGTCGACACACCAAAACCAACGGCAACAGGAATGTTCGTCATTTGTTTGAGTTTGTTAATATTCTGAATGATATCATCTGGCAATTTGTCCCTTATTCCCGTTATGCCTACCACAGAAATATAATATAAAAACCCCTGCGCCTTTTGTGTAATGAGCGACACACGCTGGTCTGTCGTAGTTGGCGCAATAAAACACACAACCTTAAAATCATTCTTCCTGGCAATCTCAAATATCTCTTGGTTTTCTTCCACTGGCAGGTCTGGAATAGTTAAACCATCCAATCCTGACATAACCGAATTTTCAATAAATTTTGAGTACCCTTTTTTAAATACAGTACTATAGGACACCATCGAAACAATTGGTATTTCAGACTTCTTGCGAAGTTCAGAAACCATATCTAGTACATGCGCAACCTTGGCGCCTTTAATCAGTGCCCGATAATACGAAGCCTGAATAATGGGGCCATCTGCAATAGGGTCAGAAAAAGGGATACCGAGCTCAATAATATCGGCACCCCTTTTCTCAAACTCTAAGATCAAAGCCTTTGTAGTTTGAATATCTGGATCTCCTGCGGTAATAAAGGGTATAAAGGCAGGTTTTTTCTTTGCTTTTAATTCGTAAAACTTTTCATCAATCCTGTTCATCAGCATCTGTTATCAATTTAAGGTGCATTCATGAGAAATATTTCCAAACCAGGTTATTCACCAACATCAGATATTATATCCAAGTTTTTTTGCGACTTCAAACGAATCTTTGTCTCCACTTCCCGACAGGCATATCACAATTAATTTATCCTTGCTCAACCTTGGTGCAAATTTTATTGTGTAGGCAATGGCATGGGCAGCCTCCAGGGCAGGAATTATCCCTTCCAATCTGGCACATTCCTGAAAGGCTTTTACTGCCTCATCATCTGTAATCGAAACGTATTCGGCCCTGCCAATATCCTTTAAATAACTATGCTCTGGGCCAACACCAGGGTAGTCCAATCCTGCAGAAATCGAATGAACAGGCAACGTCTGGCCGTCCTCATCCTGCAGTACGTAACTTGCACTTCCGTGTAAAATACCAATTTCCCCGCTCGTAAGTGTTGATGCGTGCTGACCAACCTCTGAACCAAGACCACCAGCCTCAACACCGATCATCTTCACCTCTTTGTCTTCAATAAAGGGATGGAACAATCCAATAGAATTACTCCCGCCACCGACACAGGCAATTAAATAATCGGGTAATCTATGTTCCTTTTCCAGAATCTGCTTCTTGACCTCTTTGCCAATTATCACCTGAAAATCCCGAACCATCATAGGATAAGGATGCGGACCAACTACCGACCCTATGATGTAGTGAGTATTCCTCACCGAAGACATCCAATCCCTGAGCGCCTCATTTGTTGCGTCTTTTAGAGTTCTTGAGCCACTGGCTACTGGTATAACCCTCGCACCAAGGAGTTTCATCTTGAAGACATTCAACGCTTGACGTCTAATATCCTCCTCTCCCATATATACATCACACTCAATTCCAAACATTGCGGCAGCGGTAGCAGTAGCAACACCGTGCTGACCAGCCCCTGTTTCTGCAATAATGCGTTTTTTGCCCATCCGTATAGCGAGTAATATCTGCCCGATTGTATTATTTATCTTATGTGCACCGGTATGGTTCAGGTCTTCCCTTTTTAAATAAATCTTTGCGCCTCCCAGCTTTTTTGTTAACCTCTCAGCATAATAGAGGGTCGACGGGCGCCCCACATATTCTCTTAAATGATATTCCAATTCAGCGTTAAAAGACGGGTCTTCTTTTGCTTGTAAATACGCCTTCTCCAACTGGTCTAAAGCCGGCATTATTGTTTCTGGAACGAACTTCCCGCCAAAACGCCCGAAATGACCAGCTTTGTCAGGGAAAGTTGCTTCTTCAGATAAACCCCTATATTCCTGTGTTTTCACCTTTGTTTTTGTCGTCACCATAACTATCACCGCCTTTTAGTTAACCTTATTTGCTCAACCAAAAAACTGAACTTTATAAACACAATGAGGGTAGCAAATTATTTCTGCTACCCTCATCGCTTAAACCGTTCTAATCACAACAAATCCTGGACTTCTGCCAGTTTTTACGCTTAGTGACTATGTACCGCAACACCAGCGTCTGCATTTGCACGGTGAGGAATATCAGTCCTCTTAAACCATTCAACATCTACGTCGCCTGGTTTTCTTATCCAACCTGGGAGTAAATCCAGATATTCACCATGCTGCCAGAACCCATCAGACTTGTGCTCTAAACCAATCTTCTTCTCAATAGCAGCAAACCTTCTTAACTTAGCAGCCTCTGTCTTGATTTCAATTAACTTTCTATCTTGCTCGAAAGCGCTTCCGTTTCCATATGTCTGGTTATACATTGACATATGAGCATAGGCTTTATAAACGTTACCGGTAAGATAGCAAATCATTTCAAGACCTAAACGCTCCAAGTTCGACGTAGCGTAGAATCTTGGGTCTCCACCTGGCAACAAGCTGAAAGTATAGTGTCCGTACCAATCAGGCGGTGAACCTTCTGGCATTGGATCAACAACTCCATCCAGGAAACAACCAACGATAACCGCAGCTGCTTCCCTCCACTTTGTAAAGCTCAAATTAACACCCGCATCCATTTCGGCCAACTTGTCAGCAGCAAACCTTGGAGAATGGCAATCCTGACACTTCTTTATCCAAGCATCTCTCTTTGCCTTGTGCTTTGGCGCTCCACGATCAACCTGGAACATACCCATATCGCTATAGATTGTGCCAAATTGTGCTGGGTTGTGATTTCCATCCTGCATATGACAGTAAGCGCACGTTGGAACCCTGTAGTTTCCTTTCTTAGAAGGCTTGCTCCAGTCCATAGTGGCGGATTCTGCTTCATATAAACAACCATGAATGGAAGTGTTATACATTGCCCATTCATCGTGGTCGATACCCATGTGACAGAACCTGCAAGCGGTTGGCTTCCTGGCCTCACCAGGGCTAAATACGTGCCTTGTATGACAGCCATCGCACCTGTTTTCTACAATAGCATGACATTCAGCGCAACCAGCAACTTCTTCAGCAGGCTTTCCTACATGCCATGAAAATTCCAATACGTTCACGGTATATGCATGGGTATGTGAACCTAACCCACCAGCCCTGTGTTCGCTGGTTTCTTTTGGATGACACTCGCCGCAATTCTTATAGGTTGGCATAAAAAGCTTCTGATGATCATTGCCGTGACATACATCGCAGCCAACGGTGCCCTCAACTGGCTTTCCATCTTTCCCTTTTACACCAAGACCTCTTCTCATTTCCAAATTTCCATGAGCACTCTTCTTCCAATCCTTTACGATTGTAGGCGTCTGAACCGTATGACAAAGAACGCATTCTTCATTCTTAAACACTCCTTCATTCTGGCTACCATTTGTCCAATAGTGCTCTGGATCATACCAACGAATCGAAGGCAAGAACTTCAAAAATGATTTATATGGCCCTCTTCCATCAACATATTTAGGTTGAGTATATTTTGCCGTTAATCCAAACACATACAGCGTTCCGTCATTATCAGGACCAACTGCCTGACCAAACACTTGCGATGCTACATCCTGAAACGTCGGCCCCTCTGCCTTTGCAATACCATTACCCATTGTACACGTCAGCAACGACACTCCGGCTAACGCAAGAGCTACCCCCGCTACCCTAGACAATGGTTTCTTTAAAATATCAAGCATTACTACCTCTCCTTTCTTTCTTAACCTATACCTTTAAACTACATTTATTACCTATAACTTAAATATCACCAGATCATAGGCAACCGTAGACACAATAAAATTTATCTGCCTGGCAAAACCACCCCCCTTCGTACTCTTCTCCTTTGTTTACTTACACGCATAATATACCTATAGCAACACAACTCAAAAGTCAAGCTTCGTCATTATACCTATGCAGTAAATCTTGTCAAGCACATTTTTTGGAAACACAAACCCATTTTAGTTAATTTTCACATCTCAGCACTTCGATCAAGTATGGCACAGACACGGACAAACCAAGCTTGTCCATGTCCCCTAAAACACACTTGAATAAAATGTCCTATACGTTTATTTTAACAAGCACGAAGAGCTGGGCAGTAGGGATCACCCCACATAGCCCAGCTCTTCACTTGTTTGTAACTTCCTAATCCCTGGACTTCATAAGGACAATCCTAAGGATTTAACTCAGGTATTATCTTACAAGAATGCCTGGATATAAATCAGGACCCTGGATATTATCCCATTGTCCGCCAATATCAATCCACTCTACAATCAAATACCTCTCATCCTGCGTGAGGAACTTAT
>JAUPKS010000319.1 GCA_030837315.1 Planctomycetota bacterium | reverse complement strand
TTGTATCACTGATCCTTGTCTTCCTGGCAGGAGTAGGTTTAAGTTTTACTCCGTGCGTGTATCCCATGATACCTATCACCGTGGCAGTAATTGGTGGTCAAGCGGCTGGTGATCAGACCACTTCAAGGAAACCGCTGACGGCCTTCTTCCTTTCGTTGATTTACGTCCTTGGCATATCCATCGTATACTCATCCATGGGTGTTGCGGCAGCTTCTACCGGGGCATTGTTTGGTACAGCCTTGCAAAGCCCATGGGTTATTGGTTTTGTAGTAGCAGTTTTTATTGGGCTTGCCTTGAGTATGTTTGGGGTGTATTACTTGCGGGTTCCGTCTTTCATTTCGGATCGGCTGGGGACAAAGACGGGAAAGGGTTTTATTGGGGTGTTTGTTATGGGATTGGTTTCTGGAATTGTGGCTTCTCCATGTATTGGCCCTGCCCTGGCCAGTTTGCTGGTCTATATTGCCAGCACGGGCAATAAATTCTTGGGATTCTGGTTGCTCTTTGTCTTTGCCTGGGGATTGGGTGTTCTGCTCATTGTGTTAGGGACCTTCTCCGGAGCCATAAAGGCCCTCCCGAAATCAGGATTCTGGATGGAGACGGTGGAAAGGATATTTGGGCTTCTTTTGATCGGTGCGGCACTTTATTATGTAAGGTACATTATTTCAGAGAGCGCCTTTGTGAACATACTAGGGCTATTTTTGATTGTTACAGCCGTATTTTCAGGTGGGTTTGACAGAATGACTCATGAGAGTACTGCCTTTCAACGTGCAAAAAAAGCTTTCGGGATTATCGCATTTATCTTTGGGACATACCTTCTTGTGGGGCATCTCTTGATTAAGGGTTTTATTTTACCCCCACTCTCGACCACAAGTTCCGTTCGGTCCGTAGCAGCTCAGGAGAAGATCGATTGGGTGTTAAACGAGGAGGAAGGACTCAGGCAGGCAAAGGCTGGAGGGAAGGTGGCAACAATTGATTTTTGGGCAGAATGGTGTGCAGCGTGTAAGGAATTTGAAAAGTTTACATATACCGACTCTGCGGTTATAAAGGAATCACGAAGATTTGTCAATATTAAGATTGATTGTACCAATGCCAACGACCCAAAGGTTAAACAACTTTGGGACAAGTATGGGGTTGTAGGTTTGCCTACTATTGTGTTTATCAACAAGGACGGAACTATAGCCAGGGATAAAACTATAACAGGTTTTGTCAATGCCAGGGAGTTTCTCCGTATTTTACAAGGCATGGAGTAGTGTTAAATGAAACGTTACAAGGCAGCCTGAGAAATTAAACTACCTCGGATTTTTAGAAAAAGGGAAGTTTGTGCGTGCCGGTGGGGAAAAACCATAAAGGGAAAGGTGGTAGTGGCGAAATATTTTCAATCCTTTTTAGCTAACACACCGATAATACCGCAAATTATTCGCTTGCCATACATCTCCACGAATTACCTTTCTTTTCTCAATCCCATTATATTAAAATATAAATAGTTATAATACTCATTAAAATAAACACTTATAACTTTCTGGTGATTATTTGCTCTTTTTGGCATTATGTTTGTTACCATCGATGTACAACAACAACTTAAGTTCAAAGAAACACACATTGTCCCCCTTTCTATTGAGTGGTTTTACGCTAAATGATTAAAGAAGGGGGGACACGAATGATTTCGTTTAATTTATCGTTTGAAGGTTGAGCACTTCGTTCACTCAACATATTTTTTATTAAAGGTTGTTGAGTTTTCTCCGAAAATAGTACCGTATTACTTTATTCGGATGAACTTTAATAAACTTTTTTATTTTTGTGGGAATAAAACTTGATTATTGCTTGTTATAAATATACTATATTTTCTTTTTAAATAATACGATATAAGTATTGTGTGGAAAATTTCTTAATCATGCACTTGATACTCGCTCCATTTAGAATACTTGGAAGTATTCCAATCAGCTTCATCAGGGAATTAGGGAGGATGGTATGCTTCCTTGCTGTATGTTTCTATTGGATGGCGTTTCCGCCATACTTAATACGAAGAATTATTAAACAAATTAATTTTATTGGTGTAAAGACCACATTCGTTATTGTGTTGACGGGTTCATTTATTGGGATGGTTCTGGCGTTGCAGACTTATTATGCTTTAGTCAAATTCGGCGCTGAGGCAAGTCTTGGCCCTGTGGTAGCGCTGTCCTTGATACGGGAATTGGGGCCTGTTATTTCTGCTTTGATGGCGACCGGATGCGCAGGTTCGGCATTAACGGCGCAGATAGGGATCATGAGAATAACCGAGCAAATTGATGCCCTTGATGCTATGGCTTTAAATCCATACAAGTATCTGATCATTCCCAATTTAATAGCAGGCATTATATCACTTCCTCTCTTAAATGCAATTGTTGTCGTGGTTGGCATTTTTGGTGGATATGCTGTAGGAATTGGACTTATGGGTTTAAACGGTGGAACCTATTTTGGTGGGATTAGTGATTTTGTTAAAATGAAAGACATACTTGGTGGTTTATATAAATCTCTAAGTTTTGGGGTCTTAATAACCTGGATAAGCTGTTATAAGGGTTATAATGCCGGCTATGGGGCTGAAGGCGTAAGCAAGGCAACCATTCAGGCTGTGGTGCTTTCATCGGTTCTTATCCTCGTATGGGATTACTTTCTGACCTCAGTATTAACAACCTAATGAATTTCTATGATTAATGTTGTTGACCTATACAAAAGCTTTAACGGTCATAAGGTACTACGAGGAATTAATTTGACGGTAAAGGATGGTCAATCCATGGCCTTGATCGGTGGTAGTGGTCACGGGAAATCCATTTTACTAAAACATATCATCGGTCTCATAAAACCAGATCGAGGCAAGGTATTAATAAATAATCAGGACATTGGCAGGCTTCGAGGAAAATTACTGAAACAGTTAAAAGAACGATTTGGCGTTGTTTTTCAGGGTGGAGCTCTTTTCGATTCCCTCACGGTATTTGAAAATGTGGCATTCCCTCTCAGGGAAAAGACCAGACTAAAAGATTCGGCAATTTCTGATAAGGTATATAACGAATTAGCCAGAGTAAGACTATCTGGTTCTGAGGATAAATATCCGTCAGAAATAAGCGGTGGTATGAAAAAACGAGCTGCCCTTGCTCGCTGCCTTATTATGAATCCACAGCTAGTCCTTTTTGACGAACCAACAGCAGGACTTGACCCCTTAATAGGAAAGGCGATACATAAACTGATCCAAGATTGCCAGAAAAATCTTAACTTTACGTCTATCATTGTTACTCATGAGATTCCGGCAATTTTTTCTATTGTAGATCGCGTTGCCATGTTATTTGAAGGAAAAATTATTGCTGAAGGTACTCCCGATGAAATACAGACGTCAGCGGATCCCGTGGTGCACCAGTTTGTTCACGGTGAGTTGGAAGGCCCTATTTCTGTACAATAAGATGTTTCAAGATTAGAAGGCGATAAAACAATGAAGAAATATAGTGTTGAAATAGTTGTCGGTATCTTTGTTTTTTTTGGTTTACTGTGCTTGGGTTATATATCGGTAAAGTTTGGGAAGATTGACTTGATAGGTAACCATTATTATCCCGTAAAAGCCGTCTTCAGCACTGTGAAAGGACTCAGAAAAGATACTGTGGTTGAAATATCAGGAATTGAAGTGGGTAAGGTCGGTGATATTAAACTTGATAAGGATAATTATGATGCGGTGGTTACCTTACGGATTCGGGACGATGTAAAACTGCAAGAAGACGCTATTGCCTCTATTCGTACGAAAGGACTGCTTGGGGAAAAGTACGTGGAAATTGTGCCCGGCGGAGCAGATATATTGATCCCTTCTGGCGGTACTTTACGTGAAACAGAACCACCCATTGATATAGAAAAGTTAATAGGGAATTTTATCTTCGGGAAAGTGAAGGAATAAGGAAATGAAATATAGAAAAATCATATCTGCAATGTGTGTTGGTGTAGTTTCGTTAACATTCATGTCTACTTTTCTGTGTGCGGCAGATGAGCCAGGAAAACTTGTAATGAAGACTGTTGAAAGTGGTTTAACCGTCCTGAAAGAACCTTCCCTGAAGGGGCCGGAAAAGACACAAGAACGCAGACAAAGGTTATGGCAAGAGATTTCATTCATTTTTAATTTTGAAGAGATGTCTAAACGTGCCCTTGGACAGCACTGGAAAAAACGGACTCCTGAAGAAAAAAAAGAATTTGTTGAATTATTTACCAACATCATGAAAGACGCTTATATAGGGAAAACTGATACATATTCTGGCGAAAAAATTGTTTTTCTCAAGGAAAAAAACGACGATAATAAATACGCAACAGTACAAACCAAAATTATTTCGAATACCGGAACAGAAGTATTGGTAGATTATCGCATGCTTAGTAATGACGGGAAATGGACGATTTACGATGTGATTATTGAAGGGGTTAGTCTCGTTAATAATTACCGCAGCCAATTTAATAATATCTTGATGAAATCTTCCTTTGAAGAACTTATTCAAAAAATAAAAGATAAAAAAGGGAAAGAAGAGATATAGGCTAAATGAGAAAATATAATAAAGGCGTTAGGGAATTATACGAAAGGCAAACAATGAGAAAATTCGCATGCTTGATGTATTTTTTCGCTTTGTCGTTGTTTTTCCCCATGGCAATTTTATGGGCCGAGAGTTTATCTGCACATGGTCCTGTGGTTTCATCTTGCGAAACGGTAGACGATAGCAAGACTTCTGGCAAAGACATGCTGAATAAAAATGAAAAAACAGAGCCGGCTGACTCAAAACAACTAGTGTCGGAAAGACTTTCTATTAAAAACGCTACTCCTGAGGTTCCTTTTGATGAAACAGTAATCGACAATAAAGTTTCTGATAAAAATACCATGGATAAAGATGAAGATGGTGAAGAGGGTGAAGAGGCCGAGCCAGAAGAAAGCGAGGAAATGTCAGAGGCTACTCAGATCAAAGACCCACTTCAGTCCGTTAACAGAGCTATGTTTGTGTTCAACGATAAGGCTTTCCATTATTTCTTTAAACCAATATATACAGGGTATAATTCTATGATACCTGTACAGGCGCGAGTAAGTGTCAGAAATTTTTATACAAACATCACAATGCCGATTAGTTTTTTCAATTGTCTTTTTCAGTCCAATTTTAAAGGTGCAGGTACGGAAATGCTGCGTTTTGTTGTTAATAGCACCATAGGCGTGGGTGGATTTCTTGATCCTGCAAAATCAAGATTCAACATAATTAAGCAAAACAGGGACTTTGGTCAGACTCTTGGCAAATACAAAATGGAATCAGGAACTTATTTGGTATTGCCTTTTCTTGGTCCATCAACATCACGTGATGCAATTGGACTTGCTGGCGATGCGGTTTTAAATCCATTAACCTGGGTTTCCTGGTTTTTCCTTACCCCGATAGAAAGTATCGGAAATTATATGTATGATTCTGTCAACGACCTCTCTATAGATACAGGCGATACGTACGAGAGTATAACAAAACCAGCTATTGATCCGTATGTTGCGGTTCAGGATGCTTATATACAAAATAGAGTAAAGAAGGTGAAAGACTAGGCAGAAGCATGCTAAGACAAAGTAAAAAAAATTAAAACTTGGAATCAGCAGAAACGTCAGTCTTAACTTTACTGCCAATTTTATTTTCAGTGCCATGTAAAAGTCTTTTAATGTTTGTTTTGTGACGAAAAATAAGAAGGGCAGAGATGAATATTGAAAATAATGTCAAATAAAGTCCATGGCCAAAAGGGTCTTTGCCAAGGATCATTAAACATATGACTAAAACGATTGAACTGAGCATAGAGCCTAACGATATATAGCGAAATATATATACCACCAAGAGCCATACTGCGGCAGAAATACTGAGTGAGAGTGGAGCTAACCACAAAAAAACCCCGCAGCTTGTTGCCGCAGCCTTTCCTCCCTTAAAACCAAGAAACACGGGGAATGTATGACCACATATCACACCAACCCCACAGAATATCAGTGATAAACCATGCTCGTTGCCTGCAAAATATTGATCAAAGATAAACAGAGGGAAAAACCCTTTCAGCATGTCTAAAATAAATACCAATATGCCATAGGGCTTACCCATAATCCGCGAAACATTTGTTGCTCCGGGATTACCGCTCCCTACTTGCCGAATATCTATACCTTTTATAATCTTTGCAAATAAAAAACCGAAAGGGATACTACCGATAAAATACGAAATGATTGGACCAAGAATATCGTGTATTAACACAATTACAACCTTTCCTGTTATAAAAATAGAGTTGGCAACAAAAAACAAGCACTTTAAACGGTTTCAGGTCGTTACTCCTGAACATGATAACTGTGATGAACGATTATCAGAAAAATTGCACTCTTTCCTGAAATATTTATGAAAGACCCACTATGCGCCACCATAGTTTATGCAGAGCATGGTGCGAATGATATCGACGGACATACTTTTTCCAATTTTTATCAAGCACATTGCTATATAACATATATGATTTAAAAAACCTAATCCTGTCTGCCTTAGAAATCAAACGTAGTTTTTTTTGAGATAGATTTGTTGTGTTTGACAACCAGCGTAACTTTACTATGGAGCGGTCCAGTCTCAATAGATTTTTAATTCGTTGATCAATAGTTAGCTTATCTAAGGCGAATGATTTATCCAGGTCAATTATATATGCATGAAACTCGCCGCTCGAATCTCTTTTCAAGAGTATATTCTTGAGATGTAGATCTGCGTGATATATACCCGCATCGTGCATGACCCTTATAAGCATTGCGACTGCATGGATTATGGTCTTCTTAGACTCTTGTATAACCTTCGTGGGAGATTCTTTTAGGAATTGGAGGACGTCAACCGCACAAGGGATCTCCTTTGATATAAAGTCTGCCGTATAAAATAAACCCAATAATCTCTTCTTGGTGATGGCAACCACTTCAGCAGATGGTACGCCTTTTTGAGAGGCAATTTCATTTATATATATCTCGTGTAAAGGTCTGTTTTCGTTATAAAAAACCCCGCCAAAAAATTTACCAAACAAGCCCCCGTGTTTGTAGTTTCTGATAATAAATCTCTCTTTGCTGTTTTCTGTGGCAGGAATAGACAAATAAGAACTTCTTCCTGTCTTTATGTTCGTAGTATCGTTGTTTCTATTCTTTAAAAATTCTGTGTCAAAAACCATGCGCAGAATAATTTCTTTATATGCGTCTTTTACAAATAAAGTCGTAGCTCCTTTTTTAACCATTAAAAAAGCGGGTGGCATTTTATATATATCCGACATAATGGGTATTGTTCTTTAGGGATAAGCGCCATTATCAGCGGTCAGTTTCCGGGTAATAATATATAGTCTATCCTGGTAATCGTCCAAATACTTTTTACACATCATTTCAGAACAAATACGAAATGGGAAATACACCATTCATTAATATTTGTTCATTTCATTGCATACGCTTGACAATTTAACGATAGCCGCTGAAACTCGTAATAATTATATATCGGCACGGGAACTAATACAAACGCAAATTGGATTGTTATTGAAAATGGGTTTTATAAAGATTATAGTAATCCAAGTTCTTAATATAAAGTCTGTTAGAGTTTCAGATATGGAAAAACGATTCGATAATCCAAAGAATATATTGATTGTTCGGTTGGGTGCTATGGGTGACATTGTCCATGTTATACCGGCTGTAGAAAATTTGAGAATGGCATTCCCTGCCGCCCGTATTGTATGGCTTGTAGAAGATAAAAATAAAGATTTGGTTGAGGGACTTCCAGGAATAGATGAAGTTGTTGTCTTCCCCCGAAGACAATGGCAGCGGTACCTTAAATATCCGCAAAAATATTTTAAGTTAATTCGAGAAGTGCGGATATTTTTACGAAAATTAAGGGGTAAAGGATATACTATCGCTTTGGATTTCCAGGGTAATTTTAAAAGTGGTTTATTAACCTATCTAAGTAATACAAGGACAAGGGTTGGTTTCTCTAAAGGGTATTGTAAGGAATTTAATTTTATCTTTTCTAATTTACAGATTACACCACACCAAGACAAGATGCATAGGATTGATAAATATTTAAGTCTTTTGCAGGCTTTGGGTATAAAGGCTTCCTATCAAAGGCCTGTATTTGTGATTCCGGATACTGATCGCATTTATATAGATGAATTTATTCGTACGAATCACTTGGATCAAAAACCTCTGGCAATAATCCATCCCGGGACTAGCTTGTTTGGCAAATATAAGCGTTGGCCTCCTAATTATTATGCCCACCTTGCGGATCGGTTGATACAGGAACTCGATTACTCGGTTGTTTTCACCTGGGGCGCGCCGGAATATAAGCTTATAGAAGAAATTTTATCTTTTATGCATTATCAGGCTGCGATTGCATGCAAGACATCATCGATAAAACAGTTGATAGCATTACTGCAGCGGGCGAACCTTTTTATCGGCGGAGATACGGGTCCTACACACATTGCATCAGGTATTGGAATTCCTACAATAGCAATTTTTGGCCCCAAGGATCCAGTTGTTTATGCACCTTACGACGAAAATTCTACGGTTGTAAAAAAAGATATACCCTGCAGCCCATGCGAAAAACGAAGCTGTGATCATGTTACATGTATTAATTCTGTTGCGCCGGAAGATGTTTTTCGTGCCGTATGCAAGTTGAATTAGATTTGGTCTTCCCAAATATCATGAATGTTTTTTTTGTAATCCTACCGGAGCAAAGCGATGAGTATTTTTTCGTTAAAATTCAAGACTTGAAAATGGAAAAGAAGTTTGACTTTTCAAATATCGATTGCTATGATAACTCTTCTTTACTTTTTACCAAAATTTAAAAAGGAGTTCGTTAATTGTGGAATCTGCAGGTATATTTGACTCAATAAAAGTGCTTATGGCTGAGGTTGAAACCCGATTCTATAAAGAACTTCAACCAAAGAGCAATTCATTAGCTGATCTTATTGCACACATTGGTAAATACAAAGGGAAAAGATTACGTCCTGCCTTGGTATTATTATCAGGTAAATGTGTGGGTGATATAGTGCCCCAGCACATAGAACTTGCTGTAGTAGTAGAAATGGTACATACTGCAACCCTTGTTCATGATGATATCATTGATGAGGCTACTATGAGGAGACATGTTGAAAGTGTAAATTCAAAGTGGGGTAGAGAAATATCCATTCTATTTGGTGATTATCTGTTCTCGAGAGGGTTTACGATACTTTCTACCTTGGATTCTCAAATTGCAACTCTCTTGCTTTCTCAGACCGTCAATATCATGTCTGAAGGTGAGCTTATTCAGCTTCAAAGACGATATGATCTTGGACTGAGTGAAAACGATTACTTTGATATTATAGAACGAAAAACAGCTTCTCTTTGTGCCGCCAGTTGCCGTTTGGGGGCCACGTTTGCCGGGGCTAACCGCAAGGTATCAGATATGCTATTTAATTACGGTTTAAAGGTAGGTATTGCTTTTCAGATCGTGGATGATTGCCTCGACGTTATGGGAACCGAAGAGGAGATTGGAAAATCGTTAAACACCGATATACAGAAGGGAAAACTTACGTTACCCCTTATTCGGTTAGTCAATCAACTTCCCAGAAACAAACTCGAAAAGGCAAAAGAACTGATATTCCAGCACGATACAAGGGATACGAAAGCTGCTATTGTGGAGATGTTAACAAAACATGATGCGGTAGAATATGCCTTTACTACAGCTAAAAATATTGTTAAACAAGCACAAGAAGAGATTGCGCCACTCCCAGATTCAAAATATAAAACAGCCCTTACTGAATTAGCAGACTATATAATTACAAGACGGACATAAGATTGAATTTCATCCCATCTCCTGCTGCAATAATTTTTAATCCCGTTTCGTTTGATAACTGCTCTGCAACCATACGGGGTTGTGCCTTAATCATTGTCATACCAAAATGATTTAAAATCGTTACTTTCGGTTTCAGGGTTGTTACTATCTCCTTCACATCTTTCATACTCAGATGATAGAGCCAACCTTTCATGTCTTTATCTACCGTATAACGAACCACGTTGATAATTAAGACCTCCCCCTTGTAATGCTTCAATAATTCAGGAAAATAACGTGTGTCGACAATCAGTGAGATAGTACCGTGAGAGGTAAAAAAATTTATACCATACGTCTCACTCGGGTGATGGTGTTTTATCGGAGTTTCGAATGAAACCGTATCGGACAAATGATAACGGCCGCCTTCTTTAATAATTTTTATCTGTGATATGTAGCTTCTTATGTAATGAAATACAACAGGGTCTTCTGTCAATGCATCTTCAGGCGTATAGAGTATACCACGTTTTTTGAACCCACCCTCGGTCATTGCCTCAATCATTACATTCACATCTGCTGCGTGATCGAGATGCCGATGGGTAAGAATGATGGCATCCAGTTTCATTGGATCCATTTTTGGTTTGCTCGAAATGCACCTTACCAAACATCCGGGACCTGGATCTACTAATACATTAAAACCCTGCAGAGAATACCACATTCCGCCAGAAGCCCGCAATTGCTTGGATACAACAATCCTTGCACCAGCCGTACCGAGAAATTTTATATAATTAGTTTCAGATACATCATTCATGGCAGAGATAACAACATGGATACATGAAAGGATCAATAATTTGATTGATAATAATTATTTGAAATGTATTTAATGAATCTTGAGTTTTTTTTAAGATTTAGCCTGACCACACTTCCAGGCGATTCCCCTCCGGGTCAAACACAAAAAAGGCTCGCCCACCCCATGGATGGTCTGCGATCTTGCCAATATTTATGCCCTTGTCCAATAAATACTTCCATGTCTCATCGGCTTGATCCACCTGAAAGGCTAACGTCAAACCACAACCATCCGCGCTCTTAATGCTTGCTCGTTGTTCGTTTGCCACGCTCAAACGAGTAGTCGCTGTTATTTTAAACTCTACAAACCACTCGTTTTCAAACGTCACAGGAAAGCCAAGAATTTCCCGATAAAAAGCAACCATTTCGTGCCAGCGACGACAATACAATATTGTATTGACGACACGAATTGTTTTTCTCATTTAGTTATAAACTCCTGTAAATTCTTAATCTAAACTATCAGCTAAGCGGGGTGAATAGGAAAAGCCACGCTGTGGCATTTCAAAAAAAACTTCATTTCCTGCATTGCGATAAGGAATGCCTGCAATTCGCATAATTAAGAGCAGGAGACGAGAACGGAAAAGAGTCTAACACATACGGTAGGGGAGTGCAAGTATCATGTTGCGTTAATATCAAGAATTGCCGCAAGAGAGTACGCAATACGTTAGAAATTACATCGAATAGTGTTTCGGTAGTTGTAAAATATCAATGAATGCAGTTGACTTTTTCAGGAAAATAATTATAATTAGCCCTTTGTGAATTTTTGTCTTGTGGATGCCATTGCTTTTTGTGTCATATTATTTCGACGTATTGCTGCGCGATAATTTTTGCGCTCGTAGCTCAATTGGATAGAGTGGTGGACTTCGAAGGTATCCGTTACTCTCCAAAAAATCCAGCAAAATCAAGGGTTTTAAGACTTAAAAAAGAAGTTTACAGCAAAAATTTACAGCAGTATACGGCATTTACAGCATCTTTGGTTCAGATTTTAGCGTATTGT
>JAUPKS010000045.1 GCA_030837315.1 Planctomycetota bacterium | reverse complement strand
TTTACTCCTTTACATGTGTCTAACGTTTTTAATTTTTGCTCTTAAATATCACCGTTACGAGAGTAGTCTCTGCATCTGCTAGTATTGAGACATATTAATTACGATACATAATGCCTGGATAGTTTATCGTCGGCATCTTGTCGGGTAAACTTCCACTCGATCTTGGTTTTAGCTTTATTACGGCGGTGCTTCCAGGCGGCCACTTCTGACCTGAGCATTGCTTCGCTGTGCAGTCTGCCCCCGATGCACTGCCTATCCATAACTCCTATTTCAATTTCTGCCATATTCAGCCAGCTGGCGTGTTTCGGCGTGTAGTGAAACTCTACCCTTGCCAACATCCGTTCTGCACGCTCGACACCCAGGACCTCCTCAAAACTACTGCGGAAATGAGTGTTCAGATTGTCCATTACCAGATGAATCTTCTGTGCTCCGGCATAGACCTTTTCTACCAATCGGCCTATAAACCTATTTGAGAAAGTCCCCATTTTACAGGTACTTACGAATTCCGATTGCAAAAAAATCTTGCGTTCCTTATAACCAATTGCCTTTATTAAACTTATAACCGGACACTAGTGAATCCAGCATTTTTGATATGCTTTGCGAAATGAAGGGGTCTTCTCCATACTTTTCGATAAATCTCTCTAATTTTTTACCCCTCAGCAAGGTTCGCTTCATGGTATAATGAATGTGCAATAATGCATACAGTAATTACCAAGATTTCCAGTGTATCCTAAACATGTTGTAAGAAAAAAACAATACAAAAAATGGGTAGATACCCTTTTTTTATCAGATATATCGAATTTTCCATTCCTGAGAATCTTCTCAACAAATTACGTTTGACATCTCATGAAAGCATGTGATAATTTAAAGTTGTCTTGACAAAAGACAGTCAAGTTTTAGTTATGGTAAGGAGGGTTGTTTGTGTTGGAAAAAAACCATCTGTTGATATTGGGTATTATCAGTTCCGTTTTCATATCCTGTTCCGTGGCATCATGGGCATCATCTCTATCAGTTAATCAAAGGCCTGCGCCTTTACACGCCGCAAATGAATCCATGAGAATCGCAGGACAACGAGACTCTTCCACCGCTACCGGGAAAATAGATGGCAAGGTTACGGATACCGGCGGATTACCGCTATCAGGAATAACGATCAGTCTTCAGTTACAAGGGGAAAGTGCAAATTGAAAAATGCAAAAATAAGGGAAATAATCTTTAAATACGAGGGTATTTTGATGAAAAGTCTCATGGAAAATTTTGAAAGGAGTATTAGGAATGAGATATAAGAATATATTCGTTACTACAGTTATGTTTCTTTTCTGTTTTTTTACACCCACTGGGCTAGATTACGCTCGTATTTATGGAGATCATAGTCAGGGCGATCATGGCGATATGCATGGTGATAGAGGAAAAACTGGCATAAGAGGTGTGGTAATCTCGTTTTCTGGGTCAACAATCTCAGTCCTCGGCATGGATATAGATGCAAGCGCCGCAGAAATTGTATTGAAGGATTGCGATGCCTCACTAAGCATTGATGATATTGCCGAAGGCGATATGATTGAGGTAAAAGGGAATACGAAGGACGGTTCATTTGTTGCCAGTATAATCAAAATAGAGGGGGCCGGAAAACTGGAGGGAACTGTGGAGGCTATAAACGGCGATTCGATAACGCTTCTGGGCAACGAGATAGACATTGCTTCCGCCAGATGTATCAGGGGAAACCCTATTGTAGGGAAAAAAGCCAGGGTTTATGTAAGAAATTCTGACTCAGGGTTAACCGCACTTGTTGTTCAAGCTACCGGAAGGATGGGACACTAAGTAAATTTCATGTTTCGGAAACATGGGAAACCGTTTGAAGTTAAAAAGTCCCCTCTTGTGATTTAGGGGTGGGTAAGTCGGTAACTTCGTGAAATATTCATCTCGTTAGAAATGAGTCTCCATCCGAAATGGCGGAGTTTGATTAAATACCGAGTGGGAGGGGATTGAAGCCTCTTCCAGCCTTATATAAGGAACGCACTGAGATTCCTCAATCAAGGAACCCACCCCTAACACCTCCCAAGAGGGGAATAATCTATGCCACCCAGTGACCAGCGTGAATAAAATGAAAATTCCTATACAATCAAAATATCCTGAGAGGTATCAAAATTACAGACAAAATGAGTAATACATTCTGGCATACAATCCCTATCGATGAAATAGCAAAAAGCCTTGATACCAATGCAGATACAGGGCTTAGCCTTGCAGATGCAGACAATAGACTTAAAAAATACGGATACAACCAGCTGGAGGAAAAAGAAGGCATATTACCCCTCATGCTGCTTTTGGGACAGTTTAATGACTTTATTGTCTGGATACTGATTGCAGCAGCCATAGTCTCTGGATTTTTAGGCGAGTGGATCGATGCCTTAGCCATTATTGCTATCGTGATAATTAACGCTATTATCGGGTTTATCCAGGAATACCGGGCAGAAAAATCCCTTGAAGCCTTGCAAAAGATGGCGACGCCTTTCTCAAAGGTAATGCGGGACGGAGAAATGCATTCCATCTCTTCCCGGGACATTGTGCCGGGGGATATTGTATTGCTGGAGGCCGGGGATTATGTCCCTGTCGATGGCAGATTATATGCTTCTTTTAGTCTGAGGACCCAGGAAGCCTCACTTACGGGAGAATCGACACCCGTCGGCAAATCCACAGAACTACTTCAAGATACTTCCTTACCTATCGGGGATAGAAAAAATATGGTTTTTATGGGGACTTCGGTAACCGGTGGCAAAGGGACGTGTATTACCACAACAACGGGTATGCAAACAGCGTTGGGTAAGATTGCCGGTTTAATTCAGGAAGCCGGGAAAGAAGAGACCCCTCTCCAGCGTAAACTCGAGGTATTTGGGAAAAAATTGGTCTATTTGTGTTTAGGGATCGTAGCAATCGTCTTCCTTTTGGAGTTATGGCGGAAAGACCCACTATTGGAGGCATTCCTTACATCGGTAAGCCTTGCTGTTGCCGCTATTCCGGAAGGCCTGCCAGCCATAGTGACTATTGCTCTGGCGTTAGGGGTGCAACGCATGGTGAAACGACACGTACTGATCAGAAAACTCCCATCGGTAGAAACCCTTGGATGTGCCACAGTTATTTGCTCAGACAAAACAGGCACTCTAACCCAAAACGAGATGACGGTGAGAAAGATATTTGCCAACGGAAAAATCTTTGACATTTCAGGAACGGGTTATGCCCCCGATGGAAATTTCACTATCAACGGGATGCCTCTTTCAGAAATCGATCAACGCATAGTAAAGTTTTTTCTAGGCATAGGTGCATTATGTAATAATGCCCATCTGAAAAAAGACCATAATACATGGAAGGTTATAGGTGATCCAACAGAAGGCGCTATCCTAACCGCTGCAGCTAAAGCAAATATCCGGAAAGAAGGATTATGGAAAAAGTTCCCTCTTCTTTCAGAGATACCTTTTGATTCCGAACGGAAGAAGATGGCTACTGTCAGGAAGACACCTCATTCAGTTCTGCTTGTTTGCGAAAAAGGGGCAGCGGATGTCATTGTAAAGGATTGCACAAGAATCTATATGGGCGGAGAACTCAGAGACCTGAGTGAGGAGGATATTCGCAATATCTTAAACGAAAACAACAAGATGGCCGGCGCTGCCTTGCGCGTGCTCGGCATAGCATTCAAACCCATCGACCCGGAAACCATCAATCATGCCCCTGATATCATAGAAAAAGATATGATTTTTGCGGGTTTATTGGCCATGATTGATCCCCCCAGACCGGAGGCTAAAGATGCTGTTGCTACTTGTCATAAAGCAGGGATAACGACCGTTATGATTACCGGGGATCATAAGAATACGGCCAAAGCAATTGGGGAAGAATTGGGATTTTTTGGCTATAATATGAAGGCCATCGATGGGGTGGAACTGGACACACTCCCTGATGAAATTTTGGAAAAAGAGGTATCAAAGATTGCTGTATATGCACGAGTTTCCGCCGAACACAAGCTCAGGATAGTAAAGGCATGGAAGAAACAGGGCGCTGTTGTTGCCATGACAGGCGATGGCGTAAATGACGCCCCGGCCGTAAAGGAAGCAAGTATTGGTGTATCGATGGGCATTACGGGTACCGATGTCACGAAAGAGGCCTCTGATATGATTATAACTGACGATAACTTTGCATCCATTGTATCGGCCGTTGAGGAGGGAAGAGGCATCTACGATAACATAAAGAAATCGATACACTATCTGCTTTCGTGTAATGCCGGTGAGATCGTGACGATGCTCTTTGCCTCAATATTCAACCTCCCCCTGCCCTTATTCCCTATACAGATATTGTGGATAAATATTGCTACCGACGGACTCCCGGCATTGGCACTGGGCGTAGATTCAGTAGCCCCTGATATCATGAAAAGACCAGCCAGAAGGTCGACAGAACAAATTATAGACAGAAACCTTGGTTCATTGATCGTTTTTCAGGGTTTTCTCATAGCCCTTAGCACGTTATTGGCTTATTTGTATGTTTTATACTATACAAGTAGTCTGAATCCAGGTTCTTTGTATTCTTGGTTTCTTAATGAATTGATACCCTGCTGCTTCGGCGGCCATCTCAGCGGCAACCTTGAGAGGGCAAGGACGGTTGCCTTTACGGTAATGGTTGTTTCTCAATTATTTCACTCTTTTAACTGCCGAAATGCGAAACGCTCACTATTTGAGATCGGTGTTTTTACCAATAAAAAACTTTTGTTGGCAGCAGGTCTTTCCTTGGCCATGCAGGTCGCCATTATCTATATTCCATACTCTGAAGGTATCTTTAAGGTAACACCTCTGGGATTAAAGGATTGGATAATAGTTTTTGGGTTTTCCTCTCTTATTTTTGTCATTGTGGAAATAATAAAATGTTGTAAACGGAAAAGCACAGATTAACGTATGATAGATTTTATAACGGACATCTTACATTAATGGCGCTCATTGAAATAACGTTGAGTTGTTTATAAGGATAATTCAGAAGGGGAATACTTTGATGAAACAAAAACTTGTTTACATGCTTTGTTTGGTTTCACTGGTTATGTACAC
>JAUPKS010000318.1 GCA_030837315.1 Planctomycetota bacterium | reverse complement strand
TATCCAAACAACTCGCTTTCCAACAAATTTTCAGGTATCGCGGCACAGTTCATCACAATAAGCGGCCCACATGCGCTATTACTGTTAAAATGAATTGCACGCGCTATTAATTCTTTTCCTGTACCACTCTCTCCCGTTATTAACACAGTTGAACCAGTTTTAGACACCTCACCAACTAACCGCAAAGCATCAATTATTTGTGGAGAATTACCTACAATGTTCCTGAAATCATATTGAGATTCAAGTTCCTGACGTAAGTATTTATTTTCGATTGTCAAAGAGCTCATCTTTAAAGCCCTTGTCACCGCCATCTTTAGAACATCCTTTTCAAAGGGTGTAGTGAGGTAGTCAAAAACCCCCTCTTTCATTACATCAATTGCATTTACCACGGAACCATATGCAGTAAGTACAATAATGGACAAATCTGGCACTTTACATTTAACAGCTTTCAGAAATTCCAATCTTCCCATTTCCTGTACCTTTAAATCTGTAATGAGAAGGTGAAAACGCTCTCTTTCAAGGTAATTTAATGTTTCATCACAGCTACTTGCAGTTATAACTTTAACATCAGACATCTCCTCAAAAACCATTGCAAGCACCCTTCGCATGCGTTCTTCGTCATCAGCAATTAAGACTCTATAAACCATATTATCCTGAAAACAGCGATAGAAGCACTTCTCGAAATTTATACTATTTTAACTCGCCTAAACTGGTGCTTAATTGTAATACTACGAAATACATAATACATATTATTCGCTCGAATACAAGAAAATACAAAGTTTGCAAATGAGAAATACTATCGCTATTTTATACTATGAAGCACTAGATAAGAATTGCATGACTAGCACGGGAAAATTAAAGAGCCCAAACGATAAGTGCAGAAAACATAAAACCAACCATAACTAATCCAGCAATCAAAATAGGAATTGCAAATAATCTTATTAGAAAAGTTACGAAAAGAGATGGAGGTGCGACTTCACAATTTTGCAATTGTCTTTGACTTTCTAGTCTTTTATAATGAATAAAGCGTTCGTGCTTAAATTCCTCTTCTGTTATCGCCCCTGTAAAAATAGCCTCATCGACTGGCATTTTTTCAGGAAGAAGATGTGTATGAAAAAAATGGATTGTAAAGATGAAACCTGCAGCAAGAATCGCTTCATACCTATGAACAATCAAAGCAATGCTAGGAAGATCAACGATACTAGCAACTGTAAGAGGTATAATTTTTGTAAATTGCACGGGAAACCACAGGATTAAACCAGTGACTGCCATTACTAGAGTTCCCCACATAAGCGATAGATATTCAAACTTCTCCCAATAAATCCATCGATCAAAATCAGGACGTTTTCCAATTCCAAGAAACCATTTAATATCGCAAACAATATCAAAAACATCTCTAGGTTGTATGAGCAATGAGTTTGGGCCCCAAAAAAAACCTTTCTTTTTTTGCACTGATATACTAACAAACAGAAATACAAAATGAATAAAAGCCGCAAAAAAAGTTATGATGGCACAAATGCGGTGTATAAAGCCTGCGGTTGGATATCCACCAAACAATTCATATAGCCATCTTGCCCAATCATAACCTCTAAATGCC
The DNA here is from genome assembly GCA_030837315.1 of Planctomycetota bacterium. GTDB lineage: Bacteria > Planctomycetota > Brocadiia > Brocadiales > Brocadiaceae > Brocadia. The sequence continues at coordinate 12,993 of JAUPKS010000318.1, read as the reverse complement.
AGCGGCATTCCCGTTAAGACAAGACCAAAAAAACTAACAATAATCAAAAAATGGCAAAATCTATGAAAAAAACTAAATCTCAAATAGTTAGTGCTGCTCTTCATCTGTATGCCCCTTTCTCTTATGCTCATCTCGTGCAACCGCAAACCAACTTAGCAAGGAATGGAGTCCAAAGGAAGAAAACGTAAATGCTAGTATTCCTACATACATCACAAACACTATACATAAAATCGTTTGCGGATTCTTAAGAATTTTTTTAAGATTTTCCGGATCACTACGTACGTTTTTTAATGCTGCAAGCAATTTTTTATAATAGTTCCAATTCTTAATCTGAGGATGTTCTACATGTTTAACAAAACTTGCATTGGCATTTACATGACAGCTACCACATGTTTCCAAAATCCTCTCTTTCCCAACTTTTGATTCTGGGTCTGATGAGTTTAAAATTTTATGCTTACCGTGACAATCGAAACACACAGGAATATCTGTCGTTGTGTGCCCAAGTGCAGCGACCTGACCGTGTGCATTATTTTTATAGCTGTCAAAATACTCCTGATGACACGATCCGCATGATTCAATCGTCAATCTTCTGTGTAAAGGATCTGTACCTCGCGGTACATCCATTGGTGATTTTTCCCCCATGCTCGTGTAGTGATAAGTTAGGCCTGCATGGCAGTCTTTACACGTCGGAACATCCTTATTATTCTGTTTCATTAATTTTACATGATTGCTTTGTAAGTACTCTTCGGCTGGATCATCATGACAAAATGTTATACAGTCGACGGGTTTTAAATTCGGTTTATGACCATCCGACAAATCTGCGCCGTCAAGGTCTTGATGGCAATCTATGCAAAAAAAATCTTCCCCTCCATGTGCAGTTGCTTTAAAGGTCGCTTCATCAATCAACATCGAAACAATTTTTATTTCACCTGTTATAGGATTTATCTTTGTCTTTTCTTCAGTCTTTAATTTATCAGACTTTGTATGACATTCAATACAAGGTCCATTATCGCCTGCAGTTAATACTGCAGGCGATAGGCCACTAATAGCTGCACATACCACAAAAAGTGCAGACCATTTAAAATTCATTATACGTGATACAATTTTACGCATCAGGCTTTTTTCCATCTTATAACCCATCTACGGAACCCTCCCCAGCTATATAACTCTTAAGCTTAAAGAGTTATTCCTTTTTCTTTGTTTTTAAAGGTGTATTAAGAATTTCATCCTTTGGCAATATAACGGCCCACTTCTTTTTGTCTTCCGGAGAAAGCTTTTTAAGCGCTATATCAATCTCATCCTCATCGCGATGGTCATCTTTCTTAAAAAATTCTTTATAATCCATTACTTTGTCAGTCTTTGGGCATTTGTTCTTATCATCCTTAGTTTCCCAATGGCATTTCAAGCATTGCTCTTTGACAGTAGCAGGCCCATTAATACCAGCAACAATTAAACCAGCATCATATTGTACTTTTCTGGCTTCAAAAGGATCTTTTTTTAATATTTCTTTAAATGCATCTTTACCTTTACCCTGAAAATTTTCTTTCAACTTTTTATACTCTGAACCAGCACCATGACAGGCCTCGCATTGTACATTAGGTAAATACTTTTTGCCAGCCTCGGCAATCTTCTCCCCGTATGCGGTTGCATGACACTTCAAACAATCTGGATTTTCAGCGTCCGGAGACCCTTTTAATCTTTTTTCCCAAGTATTGGAATGCAATCTTTCTTTATATTCTTCACCCTCAAAACAGCCTTTTCCCATATGACACTTGCATCCACTGTTGCCTACAAATTCCGCCCCGATTGATATAGCAGGAAGCGAAAACGCTAAAGAACAAACAGAAACTACCATAACTCCTATAAAATACACACTTTTACTACCGCCAAACATTTACAATCTCCTTTCCTCTATTAAGAAAAATAAATAAAACTATACCTAGCGCCAAATATATAATAAAATTACCACTTCATAACAACACCCTTTAAATCACGATTTTGCCAAACCATACTGCTCTTTTTTGCACTAGTTTACACCCCACATAACTTAATCGTTCCGCTTGAGAATTTCACAAAAGACTTATAACTAATAAGGCTTTTTAAACTTTTGATTTCTGATAAAATGGCTCACAGATTCAGGAGCGTTAGGGTAGCATGCTTTTAAAAGTGTGTCAAGAAAAAATTAATGCATTCCTAATGTTGGTTTTTTGCTAATAAATTCTCTACAAAAGTAGTATTTATATCTCCACTTGCAAATTGCGGATGTGCTATTAGCTCCAAGTTTAACTGAATAGTCGTTTTAACACCTTCAATTATATATTCCTTTAACGCCCTTTTCATGCATGCAATTGCTTCTTCACGTGTCTTTTGATACACAATCACCTTTGAAATCATTGAATCATAATACGGGGGTATCTCATAACCAGAATATACATGGGAATCGACTCTCACGCCTCTTCCTCCGGGTGGGTTATACAGCGTAATCTTTCCTGGGTTAGGCCTGAATCCATTTTGCGGGTCTTCTGCGTTAATACGGCACTCTATCGCTACGCCCCGAGGTCTGACCCTTTTCTGTTTTATGTTTAATCGTTCACCATAAGCAATCCTTATTTGCTGTTTCACCAAATCAATACCTGTCACCATCTCGGTAACAGGGTGTTCAACCTGTAAACGGGTATTTACTTCTATAAAATAAAAATTACCAAGTTTGTCTACCAAAAATTCCACCGTGCCCGCATTCGTATAATTTACAGCCTTTGCTATCTTGATTGCCGCCTTGCATATCTCCTCGCGCAAGCGCTCTGAAATATGAGGAGAAGGTGATTCTTCAATAAGTTTTTGGTGCCTCCGCTGCAAAGTACAGTCCCTCTCACCTAAATGAATGATATTGCCATAATTATCACCAAATATTTGTACCTCTACATGGCGTGCGTCTTCTATGTATTTTTCTATATAAATAGATGAATCCTTAAAGGCTGCTTCCGCTTCCCGTTGGGCAACTGCCAATGAGTTTACAAGACTTATATCATTGTGAGCAACACGCATTCCCCGTCCGCCACCACCAGAAGACGCTTTAATAATCACAGGATATCCAATCTTGTGTGCTACATCCAGCGCTTGTTGCTGACTTTTTACAACAGATTCACTGCCCGGAACTACAGGAATTTTATTGGCAATTGCAATTTTTCTTGCCTCAGTCTTATTACCAAGTTTTTTAAGTACTTCTGACTTTGGACCTATGAATACTATTTTGGAAGATTCACACACCTCAGCAAAATGACTGACCTCGGATAAAAAACCATAGCCTGGATGAATAGCTTCAATATCAGTAATCTCTGCTGCACTAATTATACCCGGAATATTGAGATAACTTCCCTCTGCATCCGAAGGACCAATGCACACAGGAATATCTGCTTGCTTTAAGTACATCGCATTCTTGTCCGATTTCGAACATATTGCAACAGTTTCTATACCCATTTCGCGACATGCCCTAATAATCCTTAAAGCAATCTCGCCTCGATTTGCAACCATTATCCTGGAAAACATATTACTCGATATCCGTCAGTCATTAATTCTCTCTGGGAGTAAATTTACAATAACGTCACTTCGTTGAGGGTTTAACACGAAATAGCGGCTGGCCGTACTCTACTGCCTCCCCATCATTTACATAAACGTCAATAATTTCACCTGCCGTCTCTGCTTTTACTTCATTCATTATCTTCATTGCCTCAATTATACAAACTACTGTTTCATCGTTAACAAAATCTCCCACATTCACACAAGGATCAGCGCCAGGAGCATTAGCCCGATAAAGCGTACCTACCATTGGCGAAATAATCTCTACAAAATTTTCATTTTCTATTGGCAATATCTGTACCGGGGGTTTTTGCTCTAACTGTTGCGGGTAGATAGAAGGGATATTAGCTGACGAGGCTGTATGAATATAACCAACTTCACCTTTTTTAATTCGTATTTTTGTAACATCTTCTTGAATTTCAATCTCAGACAATTTATTTTCATTCATAATTGAAATTAATTGCTTTACCTTGTCTATAATACTCATTTTCCATTCCTTAAAATGTGGAGTTCAGTCTTTAATTATTAAACAGGAAAGCCAACAAATCCTTCTACCAACAGATAAAAGGAATACTCTTGATTAAGTATAGAGCGTAGAAATATGGAACAAAAAAACGGTGGAACAACTGATAGGCCAGACAGATTATTTTTTATTAATTTATGAGTTATGCAGATATGTTATCTCTTTATTAATTTATATTACTATATCCTTAAACTCTTTTGGTACAGTACTTAAAACACTACAACCTCCGGAACTTACTAATACCATGTCTTCTATACGTACCCCACCCCATCCTGGAATATAAATTCCAGGTTCGATGGTAAATACCATATTCTCTTCTAATATCTCTTTGCTCCTTCTATTAATTGTGGGACCCTCATGAATCTCAAGTCCAATACCATGTCCTACTCCATGCCCAAAACACTTCGAAAACCCTTTTTTTGCAATATAACTCCTGGCTGCATAATCAACTTCTTTTGCCATCTTGCCTTGTCTTACACTATCAATAGCAAAACGTTGTGCATCTAACACTATTTGGTATATCTTCTTAAATTCGGTGGGTATTTTATCTACGAAACTAATTCTTGTCAAGTCGGAATTGTAAAACCGGAAACTTGCACCCCAATCAATTAAGATTGCATCTTTTTTATGTATCGCTCTTGTTGTTGCACGTGCATGGGGCTGGGAAGCACGAGGTCCTGCTGCACAAATTATTTCGAAAGAACTTTTTTCACCACCTTGCTTTCTTATTTCAAACTCTAAAAAATCTGCTAATTTTTTTTCTGATACCCCTGCCAGTATTTTCTTTCTAATTCCATAGTATGCTTTCTCGGCAATATCAACAGCTGTTCGTATTTTCTCCAATTCTTCAGGTGTTTTTCGTTTTCGATACTCTTCAATGATTCCTTTTGTTGGTACAATATGAATTCCTTTGGTATTCTTTGTAATTTCATCATATTGATCAAACGTGAGATATAGAGATTCAATGTAGAGCTTTTTAATGTTAAGCCGTCTTATTTTCCCACAAATTGTTTTTATTAAAGAAATTTTTTTTTCTGCGATCTTAATCCACGGGATATCCTGTTGAGCTTGCTCAACATATCTAAAATCTGTAAACAAATAATCACTATCCGGTGTAATTAAAAGAACACTTTCAGAGCCTGTAAAATTTGTAATATAACGAACGTTTGTTTCATTCGTGATTAAAAACCCACCTACATCTTCTTCCTTTAATTTTTTCTTTAATTTTTCTAAACGCCGCATACCACTATAAATCGTAATCAGACACACCTTATAAAATTCTAAAAATTATCTACCTTTTTCACGCTCACATGAAACCATGTAATTCATTTTTTTCCCTTTTTAATTTTTTCTACCATTGTATCGATAAACATCTTAAACTGTTTATCGCTATCAATTTGTTCTTTCACCTTCTTTATGGCAAACATAACTGTTGAATGTTTCTTGCTGGTGAAATAATTCCCAATTTGCTGATACGACCAATTAAGTAATGTTTTTATTAAATACATACATATTTGTCGCGGAAATGAGATGGATTTTGTTTTTTTATTCGAGTGAAGTTCACTGCGTGAAATGTTGAAATAATTTAATATCGCTGCTTCGATCTCATTAATTTTAATAATTTTTCCTTCGGCTAAGAAAAATTCTTCCAAAACATCACTCGCTAATTGGATATCTATTTTTTTCTCATTAAATTTGGCATGGGCAGAAAGCGTTGTCAACGCACTTTCAACTTCTCTCACATTATCATCAAATCTTTCTGCAACAAATTCCAACACTTCTTCCGGAAAATGCACATCAAATTTTCCGGCTTTTGATCTCAGGATTAAAAGCCTTGTTGCATAATCAGGCTTATCTATCTTGGTAATCATTCCCGACATAAATCGACTTGCAAGGTTTTCTTTTAACTGTCCAATCATTTTCGGATGAGCATCACTAGCAAAGATAATCCTTTTTGATAATTCGTATAATGCGTTAAACGTATGCAAAAATTCCTCTTGTACACCCTGCTTATTAGAAAAAAAATGAACATCATCAATGAGAAATATGTCCGCATTCCTAAATTTCTGTCTAAATGATTCCATTTTTCCCTTTTGCAGTGAATAGATGAATTCATTTGTCCATTTCTCTGCAGGCATATAAATAGCATTGATATTTTGTTCTTCTTTAATGCGATTCCACACCCCCTGAAGGATATGGGTTTTCCCAACACCAACTGGGCCGTGGATAAAAAGAGGATTAAAATTTGGGTATTTGTCCTTAATAATTTCAAGCGCTGCTGTATAAGCAAGTCTGTTATTAGTACCTACCACAAAATCTTCTAATTTTAGATTCCTATTTACCGGTAAATTGGTTTTGTTACTCTCTACTTTTTTCTCGGATAAAGGGTTAATCGTCGTTGAAACATTTTCTCCACTACCATTTTTAACGATTGAAAATCTTATATCAAGATCTTTACTATTTATTAACTTTCCAATACCTTCCCTTAATACATTTGAAAAATTTTCTTGCAACCATACCTGAGTAAACACATTTGGCACTACAATATTCACGCAGTTATCGTTAAAGGATTCAAGCCGAGTATTTTTAAACCATAGGTTATATCGCAAGGGACCTACCTTTTCCCGAATATCTTGAAGAACGTCACCCCAGACCTTTGTGTAAAACTCCATCACTATCCCCTATAATTTTAAGATGAAATTTGTATTGGAAATGAATTAAGATTCCCATTTGAAGGAGGGCGATATTAGCAGAAGGGTTTCAGTGTGTCAAAACAAAAAGACGTTCATCTTCATAAAATATTTTTGGCACACAATCAAATTATCCGTAACACATGAGTGGATAATATAATTAAAAAAACTCAAAACCTTACTATAGAACAAAAGATAAATTTCTATAAAAAATACTTACAGACATTAATTTTCATTTTTAAGAATATTTATTTTTGTAATCTCATATTAAATTGAAACTTAGAAGCATATAATTCATTTCTGCAATTATGCTGCAGGAACTTAATAGTTTATAATTAAAAACTTCTTTCAATAAATTTGCAATACCATAAAAATAAAATGTTGATAACTTGTGGATTATCAATTAATTACTGGGAATACTCTTATATTTAACATATTTAATATAAAGAACATAAAATAATATTTATATGTCTTTATTTAATATTTATCAATGTTAATAAAACACGTACTACTACTATTTAAAACTTCTTCAAAAATGCGGAATAAGCAGGGAAAATTAAAGCAAAATTAATACATGGCAAGAAAAATGTGGAATCGAATTTCAACTGTATATACTATAATTTTGTGAGAAGCGGGATCATATTTGAGAGGAGAAATTCGATGCAACTAAATACCATCGCAGAGTTATAGGGAGTACCCATTTATCTAAACAAATGGGTTCGTTTCTTTTAATCAGATGCTTCTTATGCTAAATAAATTAGCGACATAGTGTTGACAATTTTTTGAGGTATAAAACAACTATTAAATATTTGCAAGTATGATTACGTAAAATTTGCCGAAGAGGGGAGTTGAACCCCTACGTGGTTTCACCCACACTAGAACCTGAATCTAGCGCGTCTGCCAATTCCGCCACTTCGGCTCGATGTGAATTCTAAAGAATCCAAATATTCAAGTCAATGGAAATTTATTAAATTGACCTTGCATTAGCGTTGACAATATGTTACGCTTTCCCGTCATTCTTTTGGTTATTTGACAATTAATTGTAAATCACTATACCATGGAAATTATTGCCAAAAATAGGAAAGCATACTTCCAATATGAAGTCTTGGAAAAAATTGAGGCAGGCATTATACTTACAGGAACAGAAGTCAAATCGATTCGGAATAAGGATGTAAGTATCAACGAAAGTTTTGCCCATATTAGCAATAATGAAATTTTTATCCATGAAATGCATATTGGACAATATAAACAAGGAAATACGCAAAATCATGAGCCTAAAAGGCTTCGAAAGCTGCTTTTGCATAAAAGAGAAATTAATAAGCTTATTGGGAAAGTTAAACAAAAGGGATATACAATAGTTCCTTTGTCTTTATACTATAAGGAAGGGCGTGTAAAGGTAGAACTTGCCCTTGTTAGGGGGAAGACAATTGTTGATAAGCGTGAAGATATAAAAAAACGCACCATCGAGAGGGAAATCCAGAGAGCCATGAGATAAGTTTAGAATGTTTTATGGCAGTCTGCTAAAGAAAGTGAAAGGGGGAATATGCCTTCTGCAAGAATATTGATCGTAGAAGATGAACGTCAAACAGTCGATGCGTTAAGGGATCTATTTGAGCAGAATGGCTATGAAACAGAAGTCGCCCTTAGTAAACAGGTTGCATTAACCATACTTCAAGAAAGAAAGATGGATCTTGTAATAATTAGTTCAACGGTTCAGGAGATTTCTGGCGTAGAAATTTTGTATGAGATAAGAAAGATAATTTCAAACGTACCTGTTATCGTGATTAGCAACCAAAAATCAAAACGCATAGAATCATCTTTCATGAAAGCTGGGGTAAATATTTTTATCGTAAAGCCCTTAGAGCCAACGTTTGTCTTGAAAACGATTGATAACTTACTAGAGGCTCGTTTTGCCTCGGTTGCAACAAAAAAAACAAGGTCTTACTCGAAAAGCAAGAAATAACCTCTTTTTTAAGTTATTGCAAGACTTATGTATTTTTGCAAATTCAAATTAAACCTAAGTTGCAATATCTTTGTTTTTCTATTGATTTTTAGTGCGTTTTTTACCACTTTTTTAGAAGCAAAGATAACTAATTCAACCGGACTCAACAATCACCTCCTGCCTCTACTCAAAAACCCAGCCCTGAAAAATGTATCGTATGGTATTAGTATTGTATCCATTAATAAAAACACATCCCTATTCAATTATCGAAGCGACGATCTATTCAGTGTCGCTTCGAATATGAAAATTCTTACTACATCTGCGGCCTTAGAGTATCTCGGTCCTGATTTTGAATATAAAACACGTGTTGAAATCCACGGCAGAATAACAGCCTCAGGCGAGCTTCTTGGAGACATTATTATCAGAGGCGGTGGTGATCCTAATATATCAGGTAGATTTTACAATGCCAATATTTTAGCCATTCCCGAATCCTGGACACATGCTCTAAAAAACAAAGGTATTCATGTAATCACGGGAGATATCATAGCGGATGACCGCATATTCGATCGTGTATATACAGGTTCAAATTGGCCAGAGAACCAGCTGTCGGAATGGTATTGTGCCCCAAGTAGTGGGTTATCCTTCAATGATAACTGCGTCGATATCATTCTTATTCCAGAAAAAAAACCGGGGAGTGTTGTTACGCTTTTGGTAGAACCCGATACATCATATTTTACCATCTTCAATACCTGTGTTTATACCTCCAACAAAAAAGAACATGCATATTCTGTCTATAGAAAACCCGAAACAAATCAAATATTTATTAAAGGTAAGTTTTGGATCAACGCACCTCCGAAGACGACATGGGTGACTGTTCACAACCCAGCTCTTTACCTTGCAACAGTTTTTAAGGAAGTTCTAGAAAAGAATGGTATTGTAGTGCAAGGGAACGCTCGTTTAATTAATGCAGACGAATCCCTTCAGACTGACTTGGAAGTGATCGCACAAACCACCTCTTCAATGGAGCAAACCATATTTGTAACAAATAAACAAAGCCAGAACTTTTATGCTGAGCAGATAATAAAAACCCTTGGGGCACAAATTAAAGGCAGTGGAACTTTAGCCACCGGGATAGAGGTTGTTCATGATTTTATGAACAAATTGGGGTTTCAACCTGAGGAATATCATATTGATGATGGATGCGGCCTATCAAAAGGGAACAGACTTTCACCCACAATGATAACCACCATCCTTGCGTATATGAGCCAACATCAGCACGGCAAGGTACTGTGGGATTCTCTACCCACATCGGGAACAGATGGAGGGTTGCGCCGCCGAATGATTGCACCACACTACAAAAATAAAATTCATGCAAAAACTGGATATATTGCAAGGGCATCTGCACTTTCTGGGTATGTTGATACCAGGAGCGGCGACGTACTTGCCTTTTCAATTTTAATGAACAATTTTAAAGATCTTTGTTTGGTTCGAAAAATACAAGATGATATTTGCAAAGCTTTAGTAGACTATTATCATTAAAAATCTTTATGAGCGAACACATTAAAAAAGTATACTCTTTTTACTCATGGATTTATGACGCCTTCTTTGGGAAAATTTTTGAACATGGAAGATACGTCGCTTTTCACATGATGAATGTGAAAGCTAATGAAACCATACTTGAAGTTGGCGTGGGTACCGGATTATCATTACCTTTGTATCCGCATAATGCCAAGGTAGTTGGAATAGACATTAGTCAGGAAATGTTAGATAAAGCAGAGATGAAAAAACAGTATTATCGGCTATCCAACGTAGATCTTTATAACATGGACGCGTCATCTATGACCTTTGCGGACAACACCTTTGATAAGGTTATTGCCTCCCATGTTATCACCGTAGTCCCTGAGCCATTACATACTTTAAACGAAATCAAAAGGGTATGCAAAAAGGATGGGGAAATTTTTATATTGAATTATACCGGTTGTAATAACAAAATTATCTCCCGCTTCGAGGAATTTATTTCTCCGGTTAGAGACAAGGTGGGTTTAGGGAAACACGTTAATTTAGATGAGTTATTACAGTACGCCAACCTTTCAATACTGTCCGAACGCCGAGTAAATTTTTTAGAGATGTGTCGGCTAGTAAAATGCAAGAACAACCCTGTTTTTCCATAAGCAGCAAACATTTTCGGCCAAATATCTGCCACCACGTTCCTGCAATAAATCCCATGTAACCGATCCGATGCAACAAATTTTGACTAGCCAGTACTAAATCATGGGCTGTTCTTCCTTGTAAAATAAAAAAGCAGTAAGAAGAATGAATTGCACATTCGTCATTACTGCTTTTTAAAATAATAAGAAATTCGCTTTTTGTTTATTGTAAAGGATTTTTTACTAGCTTTGTGCCAAAAGCATGTGCTGTTTTTCCAATACGATATTCACCATCCACTGCTACAATAATTTCCTTCACCATGCTATTTGCAGATACATTTTCAGGTTCACCATCACACAGTATGACGTAATACGACAAAGACCAATCTTTTATATCCTTGTCAGGATCAACAAACAAAGATCCAATCTTCTTTGAGAGATCATTAACCTTTTCAGTTACAAAGATAAGCTTTACGTTATTAAAATTAATCAAACGTTCTCGATAAACTTTTGGGCATTGGTAAGCTGGCTTAAACTCGGGAATAAATTCAGCAATTCTTCCCAAAGGAATAGGACTATTCAAAAATTTTATAGTGCATTCCTTTACACGATAAGTTTTTTTCCCTTCGGACATATCTTCGCCGTAATAAAATCGGTATTCAATATCATTGCCGTTTCTTTTGAGATAATAAAAATCATGGATTACAACGTCGTACAAAAAAGTAGCTCTGAGGCTATTTTCCTCTTCTGGTTTTACAATCATATACCGACGGAAAGGTTCTTCTTCGCAATACAAATAGGTTGGTTTACCAAATTTTTCGTTAACCTCCGCTTTTGTTAACCAGAGAATACCATCATCTAAAGCTTCTTTTGCGTGTAAATTACTTGCAGAAAAAAGACACGCGCTAAATAAACCTAAAAAAGGCAGAACAAAACTTAATCTACGTTTCATAATTCCCGTTCCTTCCAAAATTTTCCCTTAACACTTGCCAGGATTATACCTAAGCTCCATACAAGACAGCAAAAAATAAAAAAGAAGTATATACATAAGTACGATATTTGTCAATTAAATAAATTTGCTTACGATCATACTTCTCATTGTACAGAGGGGTTCTTCAAGAAGCATATAACACTATGGGGATATCCGCTTGACTCAAGTAGATACCATATCTTGTGGTTTATTTATGTAATCGGTTACCACGAATATCTCGTCCCTTTACTGGTTCAATGTTAACAGCCTGTTGAATAAGGCGGAAGAATAATTTCCCACGTGAGCGAGAAGTTCTTCGGTTAAATCTAAAGGTAAATTCATCCAAATAGAAATCCAAGTGGAAGCCACGGACTGCTCCTTGATGTGTCCCATGTAACCATTTTTTCAACAGCGTTGCAACTCTGTGTGCTAACGGTAATAGGTTTTCTCCAACATTGGCAGATTGACGCATCACTATGTGATTGTAGCCTTTTGAGGATAAACCTATGTACCCATTCCAGTCATCTATGCGTACCAATCTACCTGGTTCAATGCCTTCCTGTATAGTCGGAATCAAGCTAGTGCTTAATTGCGTTAGTTGTCGTTCTGTCCACAAAGCCTGTAATCCTTGGATTGTAAGCTTTAGAACGAATTGAGTGCATTGATACAATTTGCGCTTTGTTAACCAAACCTTCTCATTAGCACAACGAGAACATCGAAACCCATCCGGCCATCGCAACTGAAATATATACTCACGGCAAGCCTCCTCAGAAGTGAACAATTTTTCAAATTCTATTATTGTTAGTGGGTAATCTTCCATACCCATCTATACTATATGTTGTATCTACTTGAGCCAAGCGGATACCCTCATCAGGGCTACGTCAAATATAAGTGCAAGTAATTCCAGGTAAAAAAGAAAAGAAATAAACGGGCTTTTCCAAAATGGTTTTCGAATAATAGTTTCATGAACCATGAAGAGACAAGAAAAAGGGGCGTACCCTTAAACTGTCTTCACGGCACTGAAGTAAGACCCATTCGGCGGGAAGAACGAACCCGAGGGGACGAACTTGTGGGCCAATGCCATTATCTTGGGCTTCACTCGCTCATAGGAGAAAGCATCCGATACCTGGCGATCCACCAGGGAC
>JAUPKS010000317.1 GCA_030837315.1 Planctomycetota bacterium | reverse complement strand
TGCCCTGACTTTCCACGCCACCCAGTTCTTTACATCGTGCCTTCAGAACATTCATGTTCTTGTTGAAGATTGTCGCGACCTTCTCTTCTGCGCTGCGCTGAAATGCCTTTACATGTGAGGCAGTGTTAGGGAAATACCCCAGGGTAACCCAGTCTCCTGTTAAGGGTTTGCACCCCTTTCTCCGAATATAATCATACATTATGATTTTTGACCACGAATCGCGACACGAGACATCGTTTTCAAATAAACCCTCCCTGCGCATCTCGTAAGGCTTGTTCATCATCATAACTTTTATTATTTCCCCGCCCTTTCTAACATCAAAATGGCCACCAATGGCAAGAGCCACCTCTTTAAAGTCTACCTGTCTCGCCTCAACTTCTAATTCGTTACTTACTCGTTCATAGTTATCATCCATGGTTACTGGAGGTTTCTGAGAAACCGATTCCACATCTTCCCTCACAATATAAGGGCAATCCCATAGCTTGAGTTGTGCGTTTTTTACTTTAAGCGCAAAGGCCATACAGGTGGGCACACCACATTTACCGCAATTTGTCCTGGGTAGTTTTTTGTATATCTCAATCATTCGATTTTTGTATTAGTTCACCCCCACCCTTGCCCTCCCCCATCAAGGGGGAGGTAATACCGGAGTTTCTGGCTACACGAACCATCAATAAGCGTTTTCCCCCTCCCCCGGTGGGAGAGGCTAGGAGAGGGGGCTAAACTGTTATGATTTTTGTTCATCTGCATGAGCCAATGCCTCGCTAGCTAATCCTGGTAAACTGGGATTTCGATGCGCCACAGATGGGACATTTATCCGGGGCAGCATTTTCAACCGTATTTCCACAGACCTGACAAACATAGTAATCTACGGCCTCGTTCTTGCCCAGATTTTGTAATGCCTTTTGATAAAGGTCGGCATGGATTTTTTCTACTTTATTGGCAATTTCGAAACTCTGCAAGGCCTGTTTGTTTCCCTCTTTTTTGGCCTCTTCAATCATCTGCGGATACATCTTGGTAAACTCATACGTTTCTCCCCCAACGGCCTCCTGGATATTTTCTTTTGTGCTCTTAATACCTCCCATTACCCTCAAGTGGTTGTGTGCATGTACCGTTTCGGCTTCGGCAGCAGCCCGAAAGAGCTTCGCAGCCTGCTTGAAACCCTCGTCATCTGCCTTTTTGGCAAAGGCGAGGTATTTTCTGTTGGCCTGCGATTCACCCGCAAAGGCATCCTTCAAATTATCTAATGTCGACATATCCTTTTTTCTCCTTTCTTTTTACTAAAAACAAACACTATAAAGACACTTAAATCTCACGAAACAATTTTACCCGGCAAGGCGGGTAATAAGAAACATGGCCTGAATCGTTTTTTGTAATCAGCTCGCCATGTTTGTTAACCCCTATAAAGAATTCACGTCGGATTCCTTCGTCAAGTTCCAATTCCGCCCGGCGCGGGCATCCCCATCCACGAGCAGCATTAATTTCATCCAATATGACAGTGAATCCGTTTTTCTCCATCTGACGATGAACGTCTTCCGTTGTTTTTAATATCAAACCTGTTAATTCATAAAGACCCGGTACTTGTTTTACAATATCAGATAGGTGAATTACCTTACAAGGAAATTCCTGATTTATCTGTTCCGGTCTGTTCAAAACATTTATCCCTATACCTACAACAGCTACATCTTCGCAAAATTGCTCGACTAACAAACCTGCCAGTTTCATGTTCCTGACCAAAATGTCGTTAGGCCAGCGAAGACGCACTTCATGAACTCCCAGGTCTTTGATAACTTTTACTATTGCCCATCCCATGGCTAATGGCAAAGTCGCCCACACGTCCCTTTCCCTGCTTACAGGCAAAACCAAAGAAAGCCACAAACCTCCATAATGAGAAATCCAGGACCTTCCGTGTCTCCCGCGCCCTGAGGTTTGACAATCAGCACGTACAGCATTCCATGGTGGTAAATTATGGGCTATATCATTCGTAGAACCCACCGTATCGTATACATGAACGCACCATTTCGACATAATGTTTACTTAATCAGGCACGAAATATAGTAGCCAGCCACAATAACCGCGCCAATACCGCCAGCGATATTCGGCCCCATCGCATGCATAATGAGATAATTACCCGGGTCTTCTCTCTGGCCTTCCCGATGTGCCACACGTGCCGACATGGGCATAGCAGAAACTCCCGCAGCGCCAATAAGTGGATTAACGGGATTATGGGGACTCAGATAATTCATCAACTTCCCCATGAGAACACCACCCGCAGTTGAAGCTGCAAAGGCAAATGCACCCAGGAAAAGAATTTTGAGCGTTTCCGTATTGAGAAATCGTTCGCCTGTCATGGTTATGCCGACGCTAGTACCCAGAAAGATGGTAACAACATTAATAATTTCATTTTGGGCAGCGCCTGATAATCGCCCTGTTACGCCACATTCACGGAGAAAATTTCCCAGCATCAACATAAAAATTAAAGGAGAGGCGCTGGGAACAAGCAGGACACAAAAAACTGTGACAACTAATGAAAAAAGGAGTTTCTCCAGTTTTGACACCTTGCGCAGTGATTTCATCCGGATTTTTCGCTCATGCCTTGTGGTCAACAACCTCATGATTGGTGGTTGGATTAATGGAACTAAGGACATATAGCTATAAGCAGCTACTGCAATCGGGGCCATAAGCTCAGGAGCAAGTTTATTACACATAAATATCGCTGTAGGGCCATCTGCCCCGCCAATGATTCCAATAGATGCCGCCTGCCTGGCGGTAAACCCAAGGAGAGACGCACCGAGGAACGTTATAAATATGCCCACCTGCGCTGCGGCACCTAAAATCAATGTGCGGGGATTCGCGATCAATGGGCCAAAATCGGTTAGCGCCCCGACACCCAAAAAGATTAGCGGCGGAAAAATTTCCCAGGTAATTCCCCTGGAAATGTAATAGTAAAGACCGCCCGCTTCAACACTTGTCGGGAGGTTAACGATGCCCCGCGTCGGTAAGTTTGCGATAAGCGCCCCGAAGGCAATGGGTACGAGAAGCAGAGGCTCAAAACCTTTAAAAACAGCGAGGTAAAGCAGCATAAGCACTACGGCCCACATCACTATCATTTTCCAGGTTACAAGGTGAAATGCTGTCTGGTGTAAAAAATTGATCAGGTCATGCATCATAATGGAAAATTGGGTTTCTGTTGCAACAATGTCTTTCTCAGATTTACACGATGGTTGCGAGCAGTTGACCTTCCTCCACAACATCTCCAACTTTTACATGAATGGCAGAAATACTACCATCACGGGGTGCATACAGGTAGTTATGCATTTTCATGGCTTCAAGCACCATTACCTGCTCCCTTTCTTTCACTAGTTGTCCCGCTTGTACAGAAATAGCGACTACCTGTCCTGCCAGCGGACTGGTAACATCCTTTGCCTCTGCATGTACAGGAGAGACGGCAACTGGCATCGCCAGCTCCTGAATGGGAGAAGGTGCGACCTGTTTTGATGGAGGTGGGGCGCCGTCCCCGTTATCCTCAAGAACCTCCACCGTTACTTCATATACTTTGCCTGCTACGGTTACTCTTAGTTTCTTCATAGTTTTCTGAATTATTTATCTTGAATTTTACCGTATAGTATTCCCGTATAAAAACATCTTTTTTTGTAAGTTTTTACCACCCCTCTATCCCCTACTTCTGAAGGAGAGGAAATGGAGTTGTTCATTTTGATTGCAGCTGTTCTGTACTACATATATCACCGCAAAATTCCATTTCTCCATGCTGACTACCGCACCTTGTGCGATGCAAGATGTTGACGCCTTCCTTCAACTGACCATGCCTGTAAATAGAGTTCCCCAAGAACTTTACCATTAACTACAGGTTTAACAGAGATAATTCGATGAGATTCCTTTATTACTGAATACACCGATGCAGTAATGACGGCTATGAGCACGTGCGGGTCTTCTGCCTGGGCTAGAGCAAGCAATTGTTCAGGGACTGCGCTGGTAACCGGCGATGGTTTCCGTTTCTCTATTCTTTTAAAAAGCCGGCCTGTTAAACTTACTACGAACGCAATAAATCCCAAGGCCAGCACCACAAGAACCAGCCCTACTCCCTGAAAGCGGATATTTTCCAGAAAAGATGGGTGTTCTG
>JAUPKS010000044.1 GCA_030837315.1 Planctomycetota bacterium | reverse complement strand
CGTGAAATGAAAATCCCTTTTACATCACCATGAATTCAATAACCGCTGGCAACAACACCCGTATAATAGTGTCCTGTATTATACTGTTCACGGCATTTCTTTTCCTGTTCAATATAGGGAAAAGAGACTTGTGGGCGCCTGACGAGCCCCGTTATGCACAAGTTTCCAAAGAAATGAGAGATACCGGCAACTTTATTGTCCCCCACTTAAATAGCGCACCCTACCCTGATAAGCCGCCCCTCTTGTTTTGGCTGATCAATTTGTTTTCGATTCCGTTTGGAAAGATTACGGCATTGTCTTCCCGTCTACCTTCCGCCTTTGCAGGGATCGGTAGCTGCCTGGCCTTGTTTTGCCTTGGCAAAAGTTTATATCGTAATACGCGAATAGGTTTGATGTCTGCACTTTTCCTCGCCACAAGTTCAAAGTTCCTCTGGATGGCGCATCGCGTGGCCTTTGACGTACTCCTTACGTTTTTCGTAACCATGGCAATACTGTGCTTTTATAAAGGATATAGCGAGCAAAAAAACAAGGGATGGTATTACGCCTTATTTTATATGTTCATGGCCTTTGGGGTGCTGACAAAAGGGCCCGTAGGTTTTATCCTCCCCTTTTGTGTGGTATTAACCTATATCATCTTGAAAAGGGACACCCGCATCTTAAAGGAAACCCGCCCATTGACCGGAGGAATAATATTTGCCGCCATGGTATTCACCTGGGTCTATCTGGCAAGTATTTACGGTGGCAAAGAATATACCCACCAGATCCTTTTCAAGCAGAATGTAGGGAGATTCGCCAGTTCTTTTGCCCATCAACGACCTTTTTATTATTACTTTATAAATTTTCCGATCAATTTTTTCCCCTGGTGTGTCTTTATCCCAAGTATTGCCCTATATCTGTTTTCAAAGAAAGGACAGGGAAAGATACAAAACATCTTATTGCCGCTCGTTTGGTTTGCTGTGGTTTTCGTCTTCTTTTCAATTGTATCGGGAAAAAGAGATATCTACGTTCTTCCTTTGTATCCAGCTGCAGCATTGCTTACGGCCTGGTTTTTGAATGAATTTATTGAACAATTTCGAGACCGACATTTTAAAAAGATAGGTTATTATCCGTGCTATAGTCTGTGCGGACTATCCCTGGTGTCCGGAATCCTATTGCCGGTAGTAGTATATGAGGCATACCCCCAGTACACCCCATTAACAATTCCCTTTACCGCAATTCTTCTTCTTGGGGGTATTATGCTGTTGCGATTTATGAAATATGCCAGGATAATCCCTTTTCTCTTCACAGTCATTTTCATTATTTTTATCATTTTTAACCTTAGTACTTTGAAGGCCATTCCAGTCCTGAATCAATATAAATCGGCAAAAGAAATTTGTGGCAAGGCCAATTCTCTCATGAAATCAGGGAATAAACTGGCCATGTACAATTTTTTTAGTGACCCGTACCTGTTCTATACAAATAGAAATTACGTTGAAGTAATACATGGGTTAGACAACTTGAGAGAATTCCTGAATTCAAACGAACCCGTGTTTCTTTTCGTACAGGAAAAAGATTTCAGGAAGGTTTCGAAATTACCAGAAATGCCTATGTTTGTGCTGGGAAAAGACTCTGTGGGGCATAGAGATATCCTTTTTGTATCGAACAAAGATATGTAACGGTATAAATTTTCAGAATCCTTAATTTGGAAGCAACCTATCAACCGGGGTAAATAAAGTTGTTATCCGCTTTTTTTAGAGAAGGGTATCGGGCGTCTTTTTCAGATAAAACGGGATTTTTCACGGGCCATTGTATGTTTAAATCAGGGTTATTCCAGATAATGCCTCTTTCGTTTTCCGGGGAATAGGTATTTGTGCATTGATACATGATTTCCGCTTTATCAGAAAGCACGCAAAACCCGTGTGCAAAACCTTCAGGTATATACAGCATTCTCATATTTTCAGATGATAATGTTTCACCCACCCATTTCCCGTAATATGGCGACCCTTGCCGTATATCTACAGCAACATCAAAGATTTCACCTGATATCACGCGCATGATCTTCCCCTGCGCCATAGGGTTTTTCTGATAATGAAGTCCTCTCAGTACATTCTTTTCAGACTTTGAATAGTTGATCTGAACGATATGTTTTGTTATGCCACATTGAGAAAACTCAGGGTATTTATAAATTTCAGCGAAAAAGCCCCTGGCATCAGGAAATACCCTGGATTCAATGAATAGTACATCTGGTATTGCTAGTTGTTTGAAGGAAAAAGACATGGCGTTATTCCTCTTGTAAAATCTTTTTCAGATATTCTCCGTAACTGGTATTGATCTGGTTTGCGAATTTCTTCACCTGGCTGCCGTCAATAAAACCCATCCGGTAAGCTATCTCTTCGATACATCCTATCTTAAGCCCTTGCCTCTCCTCGATGGTTTTTATGAATACCGATGCATCAATTAGAGAATCATACGTCCCTGTGTCAAGCCAGGCATAGCCGCGTCCCATTAACTGGACCTTTAATTGCTTTTTCGTTAAATACGCATTATTGATATCGGTAATCTCCAGCTCGCCCCTTTTCGATGGCTTCACTTTCTTTGCCATTCCAATCACGGTATTATCATAAAAATAGAGTCCGGTAACCGCCCAATTTGATTTTGGGTTTGTTGGTTTTTCTTCGATGGAGATTACATGATTATTCTTATCAAATTCAATAACCCCGTATCGCTGAGGGTCTTTCACATAATAACCAAAGACGGTAGCCCCTTCTTTTTGGGCAAGGGCTTCTTTTAACAGGTCGGAAAGACCGTGTCCGAAAAAGATATTGTCGCCCAAAACGAGACAAACCCTGTCGGAGCCGATAAATTTCTCTCCAACAAGAAAGGCATCTGCTAGTCCTCGAGGTTCTCCTTGTTCTGCATAGCTTATTTTTATGCCATAATCTTTTCCATCGCCAAACAAATCAACAAATCTGGGAAGCGCCTCATGGGTGGAAATCACAAGGATGTCCCTTATTCCTGCCAACATCAAAACTGATAAAGGATAGTAAATCATTGGTTTGTCATAGACAGGCAGTAATTGCTTGCAAATTGCCTTTGTTACCGGATACAATCGTGTTGCCCTGCCACCGGCCAAGATGATCCCTTTCATCATTCATCCCCTTTGTAGAGCTCAAAAATTAAATAGAAAGTACATAGAAAATTTACAATGCATGATTTATTTCAGGAAATAGATACGACGCAAGTTCTCTCGCAATAGGACCGGCAATATCTCCGCCATGACCAGGTGTGTGTTCTACGAGAACAACAAAACAGTACCGCGGGTTGTCATAGGGGGCATAACCGACAAACCAGGCATGGTTGTCTTTATGGCGGCCTGTTTCCGCAGTACCTGTTTTACCGGCGATCTTGTATATATCCAATCCTTTGTCTTTGGCAGTACCTCGGACGACTACATCCTGAAGGGCTGTGCGCAGGGTACTGATAATAGCGGGCTGTATAGAAAGCTTCTGTTCGTTCTCCGGGTTAAAGGTTCGAACAGTTTCTCCCTGGCTATTGGTGATTTTTGATAAAATATGTGGCTGAACAAGTGTACCACCGTTTGCTATTGCAGCATACAGACGTACCAGCTGAAGTGGCGTGGTGAGCAACGCCCCCTGCCCGATGGCAACATTCATGATATTTGCGGTAGTGGCTAATTTTGGCAAATTTCCACTTTTTTCGTGAGGAAGGTCAACGCCCGTCTTCTCGCCGATACCAAATTTTTTTGCCCATGCGTATAAAGGATCCCCCTTAAGTATCTTTGCCGTTTCAAAGAAGAATACATTGCAAGAATAGGGAATGGCGTCTTCTATGGCAACAGATCCGTGTCCATGCTCTGACCAGCATTTAAAAATAATATTTTTGTATTTGGTGTAGCCAGGACACTCAAAATTCGTTTGAGTAGTTATGGCGCTTGAACTCAGGGCAGCGGTTGCCGTAACAACCTTAAAAATAGAGCCGGGCGGCAAGGCGCCCTGTATGGCCCGGTTGAGAAATGGCTTGGAAGGATGCCTGATAAGCTTGCTAAAATCTTTGTCAATTGTGTTCGGATTAAAACGCGGATTGCTGGCCATGGCTACTATTTCACCGGTCCATGGGTCCATAACGATAATTGCGCCAAGATTTGTGCCGAGCGTTTTTTCTGCATGGGCCTGAATTTGACTGTCGAGGGTAAGATACAGATTGTTTCCGGGAACCGGCGGCCTCTCCAGAACGGTTTTTTCAATTTGGGTATTTTTACAGGTAATTTCTTCGAACCTTTTGCCGCGCAGTCCATGCAATTCATCTTCGTAGTACCCCTCAACCCCGGTCCTTCCGATATTGTCGTTTTCGGCATAGCCGTCATAGAGTAACGAGGAAGTATCGTTACCGGCGCTGCTGGAGGCCAGAATAAAATTATTCCACTTGCTGCTCTGCACTTTCCATTCATTTTCCGTGAGTTTGCTTATATATCCCAGGATGTGTGATGCGAGTTCCTGTTCCGGATAGATTCTTTCTGGCCGGGGAGTGATACGTATACCAGGGAAATCCTCTGGTTTAATCTCTATCTGGATAACCTTTTCCCACGCAACATCCGAAGCAATGGGGTAAAAGCCTGTTTCCTCTTTAATACGAATTGCCCTGCCATATTTCTGTTCCATACTTTGCTTCAGTCTTTCCACCTTCTCGATTGCCTGTTCTGTGCGATCTAACAATTTACTTTGTGGACTGTTTAACAGTAGGGATAATTTTTTTAGCCATACATCTTGACTTGCATGGCATGCTATACACGAATTTTTTGTCTTTTTATGCACGTCCATCGCGGCGACTCGCGGGATAGTTTTGTTATTACGCGTAATGTAACAATAGAGCAGGTTCTTGTAGTGCACGGATATATCAAAAGTATGCTGGTCTATGGCCAGCGTCTTTCCGTTTCTATCGAAAACGGTTCCCCGTATTGAATCCAGGGGATATGTGGCAATGCGGCGGGTTTTCGAGATGCCCTTGTACTTATCACTCTCAATAATCTGGAGTTGAAAGAGCCGGACACCAATACAAATAAAAAGCAAAACGAAGACAATAAGCATAATCTTGAAACGGAAGGGATACATGGATCATTTACCCTGATTGAAAAAAAGCTTCTGGGTAGGCTGAAATTTATTAAATATCCAAAACAGCACAGGGACAAGCATAGCCGTATATACAGAGCAGATAAAGATCATCCACACTGTTGTTGAAAGACGGAGTGAATGAAACGAGATCGAGACATGAATAGCATAAAGTACATTGTATATGACGGAAAAGATGAAGGTGATGAATACCTGGGTAACCAAATGTCCCCGAAACAGTATCTCCCGAAATGACCAGATAATAAATCCTACCGCAACAAAAAATACAGAGTTTATTCCAAAACTCCCTTCCGAAAATAAATCTTTTGACAAGCCCGTGAACCAATTTGCAATGGTATTCCGCTTTACATCGGTGAGAAAGGAATAAAATACGACGAAAGGAAAGTACAAATCGGGCACTGCTGACCCAAGATTAACCCAATGCATCATGGTTGACTGAAAGAGGGAGACGCAGAAAAGGATACAAAAAAATGTGAACCACCGCATAAATATTTAATGTTAAGGAATTTTAAATTGTATGATTCCCCTCTTGCCGGCTTACAGGCAAGAAAAAGGAGTACGGGGCGTTTAAATTTGTCGCAACGCACCCCGGCCCCTATGGTAGGCGTCCTCACCTAACATTATGATGACATGGAGGGACGCTTGGCCTACCAATGAGGGGAGATTAAAAGGTGCTGCCAAAGACAGCTTAATTTAGAATAACCAGCACACTCTCCATCTTCGAAATATTTACACGGGGTAATACTTTTACCGATTGAAAGAGTGCGCCACTCTTTGTTTCGTTTTCTACTACCGTAGCAACAGGCAGTGAAACCGGATAAAATCCACCAATATCAGAGGTGACAACATCATCTCCTTTTTTGAGCTTTGCCCAGCGCGGCACATATTTTAATTTACAAAAAACAGTACCGTCTCCCTCCAGGATTACCTGTTCCCGCGTTTGAACTACCCTGCCTGGTACACGCGATGCAGGGTCTGTAATAAGCTGAACAACGCTATTACTTCCATTTACCGAGGTAACCTTGCCAATAAGCGCATTGTCTGAAATGACGATATTGTTGGGTTTTATGCCATGCTTTGTGCCGACATTGATAATTATGCTTTTCCTGAAATTTGATGCATCATATCCGATAATATCTGCTGGTATAGGGCTTTTTTTAATAATTTTATTTTCTGCCTGGAACTTTGAGAGGGTGCGCAATCTGTTTTCTAATTTGTAGATAGTGTCCTGTTGTTCTACAAGCTTGTTTTTGAATTGCAAGATTTGGCGTTCCAGGTTTTTTTTCCCTTGTGTCTCTTGCCATGAAGAGATAACTTTATCAAAAAAGTTACTGGCTGAATTACTACAAAAACACGTTGCCCATTGTAAGGGTCGTATCGGGGCAACACAGATCCTCTTGATACGGTTTGAAAAATTCGGCGGTAAAAAAAGCAAAAGCAATGATATTACTAAAAGGGTAATTGTTGTTGCAAGGGGATTTTTTATGAGATTGCTAAAACTAAGAGTGGAGGTCCTCATCCTGTAAAACAGATTTAAATAGATCAAGGTTTTCGAGGAGATAACCCGTCCCTCTTGCAACGGCTGTTAAAGGGTCATTGCCCACTTGGACGGGCAAACCCGTCTCTTCTGCCAACAATCTGTCCAGCCCCCTGATCAAAGCACCGCCACCTACCAGCACCAAACCATTGGTTAATAAGTCGGATGCTAACTCTGGTGCCGTCCTTTCAAGGGTTGATTTTACGGCAGTTACGATTTTATCGAAGGGTTCTTTTAATGCCTCTCTGATTTCTTCAGAGGTAATGGTCGTGGCCCTGGGCAAACCAGCGATAGCATCACGTCCTCTGATTTCCATAGTGAGTTCCTCTTCCAAGGGATAAGCAGAACCGATTGCTATCTTTATTTGCTCTGCCGTGCGATGTCCAATGTCCAGATTATAGGTTTTCCGTATGTACTGGACGATAGATTCGTCGAATTCATCTCCCGCAATCCTGAGGCTCTCGTGCGCAAATATATCGCCAAGTGAAAGAACAGCTACTTCTGTAGTTCCGCCGCCGATGTCGACCACCATACTGGCTACCGGCTCACCTACCGGAAGACCTACACCAATGGCTGCCGCCTTTGGTTCAGAAACAAGATAAACCTCTCTCGCGCCAGCACGCTCCGCAGAATTGACTACCGCCCGTTTTTCCACAGCCGTAATACCTGATGGAATAGCAATCAATACCCTGGGCCGAACCCCCCATTTGCGTTTATGTACCTTCGTGATGAAATACTTGAGCATCGCTTCGGTGATATCAAAGTCTGCGATGACACCATTTTTAAGTGGGCGTATAACAGAGATACTGCTTGGTGCCCTTTCAAGCATAGACTTGGCAACGTTCCCTACGGCATTCCCATTCAAAAGAACTTTATTTGTTCCAGGTTTCACTGCAACAACAGAAGGTTCAGATAACACAATTCCTTGCCCGGGTATGCAAACAAGCGTGTTTGCCGTGCCAAGGTCGATTCCCATGTCGGTTGAGACAAAACCTAAGATGAAATCTAATGGGTGCATTCGGATGTTTTCTCTTTTGAGGGCATTTTTTGTTAAGGTTCAGACTTTCACAAGTGTTGTAGTTTTTTATAGTTAGTGAGAGCGAGGTCAAATTATACGGCTAACGTTTATAAAATGTCAAGGAGAAAGTCCCTTTATGAACCAGAGCAAGCCGGATAAGAGGTGTATTTTCCTTTTAAATTCCAAATCCAAAATTTCAAATCTCACATTTCCTGTGGTAAATTGTTCCAAAAATAGTGACGAAAAGGATAATTCCCGATACCGTTGTGCAAAGGAGTGAAAACCAATCGCCATACAGGGTATAGAAAGGGTTGTATTTTTTGACGAATTTTATGCGATTGGTAAGCGTACCGCTGATCTCCCGGTATTTTCCGGCGGGGTCTGACAATTTGTCATAGATAGTGCCATCGGGCGCAACGAAAGAAGATATGCCGGTATTGGCTGCGCGTGCCATAGAGATGCGGTTTTCGACTGCCCGGAATACCATAATAGCAAGGTGCTGGTCGAGTTCTGCGCTATCGCGGAACCAGCCATCGTTCGTTATATTTAACATAAAATCCACACCGTCCTTCTTGAATTCCCTGATGAGAGACGGTACGGTATCCTCATAACAGATGGAAGAACCGTACGAAATACTTCCATTTGAAAGGGTATCTATATGAAACAATGTTCGCCTGTTGCCATGGGTTAATCCAATTTCGTAAGGTACAAGATTAGCCAGAAATGGGAAATATTTTTTAAGGGGTGTAAATTCCCCAAATGGCACAAGGTGCATCTTATCGTAGCGGTCTAATAATTTTCCCTCCCGGTTATAAGCATAAGCACTGTTAAAATAAATCTGTTCCTCTTCAGCCAAAATAAGGGAAATACCCCCAACAAGCAGGTTTGTGTTTAAATCCTGCGCTAACTGGGTGGCGGTAAGCTGTGATAACAGGTCAATCTTTCTCCCCGTAAGTTCAGGGCTGATGTTAAGGATTCCCGGCATCATAGTCTCCGGCCACACAAGGAGATCGACCGGTGTGCCTTTGAGGCGCATTGATAGGTCAGAATATTTTTTCAGGATTTGGATTTGATCTTCTTCGGTAGACTCGAATTTTAAATCCTGGGGTATATTCCCCTGTACCATGCATAGGGTTGGACCTTCCTGAGGGCGATAATGCTTGAGCCAATAGAGTCCGTAAAACAGGATGGCAGTCAGGAGCACGAGAGGCAGCATACACGTCAGGCAGAAAAAAATAAGTCTTCTGCCCGGAAACAAGCACGCATGGTATTGTTCTGCAGGAAATACCCTTTTTAACAAATTTTTTATCCTGCGCATCGTCCCCTGTTCCATTTTAGAAAAGCCGGATTGCGAATGTTTCCTCCTTTTTAAAGGGAGATTTAGGGAGATGAGGGGCGAAGCATGCGGTGGAATTTCTCTGCGGCTTGAAAAGCCATAAATTATGAGATCTGCAATCGCCGCGTTTACCATGATAATAATAAAGGAAATCCCGTAAACACCGGTGATGTCTGCAATCTGTATTACCGGCAGATACTGATACTGGGTGTGTCCGGCAAAAAACCATGGAAAGCCTGACAACAGAAATGATCGTATAAATTCCATTGCCGTCCAAATGCAGGGTGCAACGACAACAACGGGACACTTCAATGCAAAGGCTATAAACCGGGTACAGAAGGCAAAGGCGAGAAAATATGCAGAACAATACAAGCTCAGCAGTACCCATGCAATAAGTGCGACATGGCGTAACCATGAAAGCTGGATAATAAAAAACACTGCGCCAATACCCAGGGAATAGAGGCAAATATATTTCTCCTCAGTTACGATCAGGATGAACCATGGGACAAGAGCGACCCATGCAAGATAGCCCAAGTCTGCGGGTGGAAAGGAAAGGCACAAAAGAAGAATGGTCAGAAAGGAAAGGGGGAGAGTTTTTATAAAATTTGTTCTGATCAAAGTTTTGGAAACAGTTTACGTTAAAGTTAATCCAGAGATATAACATCGACCAATTGTCCGGCAGCGAGTTTTTCTGCGTCTTCACGGACAATGAGCAAACAATTGGCCCTGGTGGTGGCCAACAAGTCGGCGGAACCATGCCATTCAACCGGAGAAACCAGCAATGTGTTGTTGTGCATGCGAAGGAATGCAGGGCGGTATTCACGACGCTTTCTCCTGACGAGGATCTCCGTCTCCAAAGACGCCTTTAAGGTCGTCCTGTGAATGTCAGTGAATCCCATCATCTTTCGGATAGCCGGGTAAATAAATAATTCAAAGGTGACAAAGGATGCTACAGGATTTCCTGGTAAGGCAAAGATAAAGGTCGTATCCTTTCTGCCGAAAATAACAGGTTTTCCCGGTCTTAATGCCACCTTCTCAAAATAGACATGGGTGTTTAAATCCTTCATTACGTCTCCTACAAGGTCATATTCCCCCATAGAGACGCCTCCTGAAAGGATCAGGATATCCTTACGGAAACCCCTGCGCATCATGTTCGAAATTTCTTCTTTTGTATCTTTAACAATACCCAAGATTTCAACCTCCGCCTTCAAACGTCTGGCCTGCGCGGACAGGGAATAGCCATTACTATTTCTAATCTGTGCAACGGAGGGCTTAAGTCCAACATCCACCAGTTCATCGCCGGTAGAGATGATACCTACCGTTGGTGCAGAAAACACCCCGATATGAGATTTTCCTATCGTTGCAAGGATGCCAATTTCCTGAGGTCGAATGGACATACCTTTGCGAAGAACCGTTTGCCCGGACTGCATGTCCTCGCCGCGATTTGAGATGTTTCTTCCCCTGTCAATTGATCTGAGAATTTTTACTCGATTGTTTGTTGAAAGGTCTTCTGTCTCTTCAAATTTGACCACGGCATTAGCCCCTTCTGGTACCGCAGCTCCCGTCATAATCTTGGATGCCTGTCCGCGAGAAATTGTTTTTGTAGGCATATGACCGGCTGCAATGTCTTCAATGACGGCCAATTCAACAGGGGCAGTAGTGGTATCTTCGGCAATGACAGCGTAACCGTCCATCGCCGAACGATCAAAGGGTGGCATGTCAATATCAGATTGCATATCCTGGGCTAAACAAAACCCCAGGCTATTCTCAAAGGGTATTGTTTTGACCGATAGCGGTGCGATGGTATCCTCAACAATTTTTATGGCGGTATCGACTGAAATCATAGTTTGTGTATGTTAATTAAACGGTAATGATAAGTCAAGTATTGTTACTCAAAAGACAAACCTCTGCTTCTTTGGAAAAAGCTTGACATGAAAAAATATTGTGGATATAAGCATCTATCTGATTACTCTGTATTTGATAACAGTTTAGTTTTTTGAAAAGCCCAAATAGTTGAAAATGTCTTTGTGGTAGAATGTAGAGGCAATTCATGAATTTTTGCAACAAAAAAGTAATCCCCTGGCTGTCTATTTCAAGTCTTATATTTATGATCGGTTGCGCCCCATTACAGATCAAAAAGGGTATCTTTTCCCCGCCGAACAAAAATTACACAATAGCCCTACCTGGAATTGGAAAAGGGTGGGAACCAATTCGGGTAGATAAAGAAGATATTGCGTTATGGCACAAACAACATAAAGCCATGATTGCCGTCATTTCCAGCGATATCGAGAATAAAAAACTTTCACTGGAGATGCTTAATAGACACCTTTTTCTTGGGATGACAAATAAGAAAATCGTATCGAAGGACACGGTGCTTGTGGACAAGCGCAGCGCACTCCATGCCATTTTAGAGGGCGAAATGAATACTTGCCCATTGAAGATCAATTCTTACGTCATCAAGATGGGTGACAAGGTTTATGATCTGATTTGTTGGGCACCACGCGATTCTTTTGATTATATACAGGGTGATTTTGAGAATCTAGTAAGGTCTTTTCAATATACGAAAGACTGATGCTTTGTAATTATGAAGATTTTATTATCCATAGACACTGCTGCTAAAAAATTTATCCTTTCGATGGGCCAGGTGACCTTATTGGCAACCAAGGGGTTTGCAGGGATTTTTGTACCCCCATTCAACCTGAAGCTTATCCTCCGGGAAATAGATAACTTTGGGGCGGGGTCGCTCCTTCTGGTCGATCTCATTGCGCTCTTTACGGGGATGGTAATGGCCCTTCAGACGATTTATGGACTCCGTATGTACGGCGCAGAGATGTATGTCGGCAGTGTGGTTTCCTTATCCCTTGTCAGGGAGTTGGGGCCAGTGATGGCCTCGATCATGGTGGGTG
>JAUPKS010000043.1 GCA_030837315.1 Planctomycetota bacterium | reverse complement strand
GATTGAGTTTTACACGGATAAACCGGACAACGAGTTAAAGGTACTTCTCGACGCTCTCCTTTCAAAAAAGAAAAGACTCGATGTAAACAGTCCTTTGCTCCCCGATGGGGCGCTGAGAAAAGTAAAAAAAAGAATTGAATTAGAAAAACCGAAATACGAGAGAGAAGCTAAAGAAATTCCCGAAAAAAAGTTATCCGTTTTTGAGAAATATTTAACACTCTGGGTTTTGCTCTGTATCGGTGCAGGCATTGTTTTAGGAAAGGCTGCCCCCGAGGTTGCAGTCAAGTTAGATTCCCTTGCAGTATACGAAGTTTCTATTCCTATTGCGATATGCCTTTTTTTTATGATGTACCCTATCATGGTGAAGATAGACTTTGCGGAAGTTATAAAAGCAGGGAAGACTCCTAAGCCTGTTATTCTGACCCTGGTTATTAATTGGTGCATTAAACCGTTTACGATGTATGCGATCGCAACATTCTTTTTAGGGTATGTATTTAAAGATTTTTTACCCGGCACTGAAATTATTAAAGACGGAAGCACTGTGGGGCTTTACCGTTCATATATATCGGGAACTATCCTTTTAGGGATCGCACCCTGCACAGCAATGGTTTTAATGTGGGGATATTTAGCAAGGGGCAACGACGGACTAACCCTGGTGATGGTGGCCATAAATTCTTTGACAATGCTGGTTTTGTATGCCCCGCTGGGTGGCTTCTTATTAAAAGTAAACAAGATGCCCATACCCTGGGAAACAATAGCGCTATCTGTTTTAATTTACGTTGCCCTTCCTTTGGTAGCGGGGTATTTTTCCCGGAAATGGCTCATTAAAACGAAGGGGTTGGTGTGGTTCCAGGATAAATTCTTACACTTTTTAACGCCGGTATCCATAACAGCCCTTCTGGCCACACTGGTTCTTTTGTTTTCATTCAAGGGCGATGTAATCATGACTCAAAAACAAGTGATTCTTTTTATAGCAATTCCTCTTTTTATTCAAACTTGTCTTATCTTTGCAATAAGTTATGCGTTAGCAAGATTTCTCAGGTTAGGCTATAGGGATGCGGCGCCCGCCGCAATGATTGGGGCAAGCAATCATTTTGAAGTGGCTATTGCCACATCAACGATGCTTTTTGGCCTGTCATCTGGGGCATCTCTGGCTACTGTTGTGGGAGTATTAATTGAAGTGCCTGTGATGCTCATGTTAGTTAAGATATGTCTTAAAACACAAAATTGGTTTAGATAACATGAATTTTTAATTTCTGAAAGGCCATTTGTTAAATTTTAAGTTAATTAGGTTGGGTTTTTAAAGGCAAAATCCAACAACTTTTTTTACCCATCCATAAGCCCCCCCCAAGAGGGGATTTCTCCAATTCCCCTCTTGGGAGGGGCTTGGGGTGGGTTTATTCATTGTTTAATAAAAAAAGATTGAAATTCCTATACATTTTATGATTGTAAACATCTTCACCCTTATCATGTTGTTTGTTGGTTTATTGTCTCTTTCCCTGGGCGGATTTTTATTCTATGCAACGGGAAGGGTTCTGAGTCGTTTCGAAACAATTGTACCATTAGAGACAAAAAGTAAATTTGAACAGAAGGGTTATCTGATATTTCTCCTGGCGTGTGTGACTCTGTCGGTAAGGATGCTTGCCTGGCCGTGGTTCTACTTTATGCTCCAGAGCTTTGTATCTGAGGTACCAGGCGCGATGTGCATGTTTGGAGTTACACAGATTTTACCGTCCACGGTCACCTTCTTACAAATCATCAAACCCCTTTCGTTCTTTATCATGGGTGGATGGCTGTTGTGTTATTACATTGATAAATCTCTTCCAACAACCCCTCTGGCCAGGAGAAATCTGTTCTTCCTTCTCCCCGTTTGCGGGGTGTTTCTTACTGACAGCATTGCGGATATTTATTATGTGCTTCGTATGAAGCCATTGATGTCTGTCTCCTGCTGTGCCACCTTCTTTGATGTGCCTCTTAGACCTTCGGCCATGATCCCACAGGCTATCTTCGGACGACACTTTCAGAAGATTTTATTTATTGCGTATTACCTGACAAATATCACCCTTATTGCTTTATTATTTACGACTCTTTCAAAAAAATGGCTTTCATTAGCATCATTACCTAAGACGATTATCCTTTATAGCCAGGCTGTGATAGGTATTGTCAATATCCCTGTTGTGATCTATGCGTATATTGAAAACATTGCCCCACGGCTTATGCAACTGCCCTATCATCATTGTATTTACTGTTTTATGGGGAACGGCCTGGTGCCTGATGCCCCTGTTATGCTCGGTTTATTTGTCATTGGTACCTTTGCTATCGGTTGGATGGGTATTCTGCGTCTTCTTTGCATGGTTACAGAAACGCAAATTGTAACAGAGAGGCTTTTGGTGAAGGTAAATAGCTTATCTGCCTTTTGCCTGCTTGCCTCCATTATGATGGTAACGATACATTTGATACTCACATGACAAAATTTTTCACAGGGTGGCACGGACAACCTTGTTTATCCGTATGATTATGAATTATCTGGATTCGCTTCAGTTAACTAATTGAATTCTTGTATGACAAAAAAATTCTGGATTGGACTTGCTATTATCTTTGGTATCGCGCTCGGAGGGGTGTTATATCAAAAATTCATAAAAAGCCCGCGTTGTGCTTATGATGGATCTGCTATTCCGCTCATCTATGAGGTTGATATTGTCTTTAAGGATCAGTCAACAAAAAAATTTTGCTCTATCTATTGCGCAGCACAATGGTTCAAAAACAATGTTCAAGGGATTGATCATGTTATCGTTACCGATGAAATGAGGGGGAATAAAATAGACTCGTATATGGCATATTTTGTAGAAAGTGAACTGGTCACAAATGAAACCAATGACAATCGCATCCATGTCTTTCAACAACGCCAGGACGCCCTTGCCCATGCGGAAAAGTTTCATGGAACAATGACAGATGACCCATTTACCATAGACGAGTTTTGAAAATTCTCAATAAAACTCAGGATTTGCCGACCTGTAAATCTAACCTTAATCTCTGTGTCTCCGTGTTTATAACAATTCACCCAATTTTTTCGACTTTAAGGTGGCAGCCTCAACGGCATTTATCATGGCTGATCTGAGTCCACCGTCTTCTAGTTTACTTATCCCTTCAATGGTTGTGCCACCTGGCGAGGTCACGGCATCTTTCAATTGTGCAGGATGCTGTCCTGTTTCCAACACCATCTTTGCGGCTCCCAGTACCGTCTGTGCTGCAAGAGTGGTGGCCACATCCCTTGGCAGCCCCATCTTGACACCACCATCAGACAACGCCTCAATGAACATATACACGTATGCAGGTCCACTACCGCTCAACCCTGTTACGGCATCAAGATACTTTTCATCCAGTTGGAATACCTTTCCAACGGCATTAAATAAGGTAAAGACCAACTTTCCGTCTGCATCCGTAGCGTTTTTACCTAAAGCGAAGGCCGTAGCTGATGCACCTGTCAGGCATGGGGTATTGGGCATCACACGGATTATTCGGATGTCTGCCTGTAAACGGGATTCAATAAAACGAATAGGTATACCGGCTGCAATTGACACTACCAAATGCCGATGGGTAATATCATTTTTTAAATTGCTGAGTACGTCGCTCATCAACTGCGGTTTTACCGCTAATATGATAATATCGGCAAAGGAAGCAATGTCCTTGTTGTTTTGCGTGGTCTTTATACCGATTTCTTTCGTTAAAAGCCTGCATCGTTCTGCGATCACATCGCTTACCATGATGTTGCCAGGTGTGCTCAATTTGGCATTAATAATACCGTTACTTAATGCCTCGCCCATCTTTCCACCGCCAATAAATCCGATCTTTTCTTTTAGCATACGATGCTATCCCTTTTAAAATAATTAACGAATATTTTTTAAAAGCCGAAGAGTACATCTTTCCTAAGTATACTCTAATCCCAAATGGTATTCACATCAATAATTTTTTAAAAACATGATGAGTTCCGCTGATGATTG
>JAUPKS010000316.1 GCA_030837315.1 Planctomycetota bacterium | reverse complement strand
GTATCGTCGTAGTGGCTCTGCCAGGGTGTCGTATATAGTCCCAAAGCTGGCCTCTCTGCCTGCTATATTGTATGTCTCAAAGAGGTCTCCTGCTATGAGGAGGTCGTATATGTTATTCGTTATGAGGTGGTCGATCATCTCGTTCCACCCTTTTTTGATGTCGGCCAGATTTGCTGCACAGAAGTGCAAATCGGCGGTGATGGCGATCTTCGTCATATCAATTCTCCTTTTGTTTGTAATTTTCTGTTTACTGTTTACTGTTTTTACAGCACGATCCTTTGCTGTAAAAAATGAGTATAATTGTTTGAAAGAATGAGTTTGCGGGGAAGAATACCATATTGTCTTTCCCTACACTTCGGGCATTTTCTCTCGAAGGCGCCCTTACTTAAGAATCTGTTATCACACAACTTATCCATATCGTCTATGCCAATGCAGTGTCTCACCCTGGTGCCACCATTAACTTGTTCTATAAATTCTTTTATTTCTCGTTCTTCCCTGTCGGTGAGCCTGGAAGGATATTCTTTTTTTCTGACCTGCTTATTTTTGCTGGGTTGATAATAGACGGCTTCCCAGTGGTAACCTGCGGAGGTTTTACTGAAGCCGTAAATAATATTTCTGATGGAAGACATGGTAAGTCCTACGGTTACTGCGGCTCTTTTGACGCTTTCGTATGTTGCCACCAGGTTACCATTAAGATCGAATTGTCGGATTTCTTTAACGTCTCTCCGTCTATTCATGCCATTCATAGATTTTTTTTCTTGCAAAGAGATACGACTTTGCTATAATTCAAACTTCCAATTTTGTAAGATAATGATAAAAATGATTAAAAATACCAAAAAAACACCAATAGTAACAAAAGAACAAATGCTCGGTTTTTACAGCAGCCGTTACAGCAAAACAATGCTAAATACAGCGAATATTGGCAGTTTTAAACCACTTTCCAAAAAGGGTATCCTTGGAAACTTAAGTCTTAAGTTGTTGTCATTTAAAGACTTGGTAAAATTTGCGCTCGTAGCTCAATTGGATAGAGTAGTGGACTTCGAATCCAACGGTTGCAGGTTCAAGTCCTGCCGGGCGCGTTGTTAATAAGCCGGAACGGATTTTCAATAGTTAAAATTAAGAAGTGCGCCCTTAGCTCAGTTGGTAGAGCAACTGACTCTTAATCAGTGGGTCGAAAGTTCGAATCTTTCAGGGCGCACCATAATATTTCCATTTAGTTTCGCATAATGTTGAAAACCTTTTTTTCATTCATTTCATCATAAAATATTAAGGAAAAATAAAAGAGGTTAAAGATTCCGCCAGGGTTATCAATAGGTTAATTGCCATATTGGGCGAGGGTGGCGGAACTGGCAGACGCGCAAGATTTAGGATCTTGTGCCTTACGGCGTGGGGGTTCGATTCCCCCCTCTCGCACTAATAAATTTTGAATTAAGAAGCGGGTGTAGCTCAGTGGTAGAGCGTCACGTTGCCAACGTGAATGTCGTGGGTTCGAACCCCATCACCCGCTCTATTTATTTATCTTGGATTGGAAAGTATTGCAGGATGATATTACCATGAATGTGAAAATTGAAGAAGCTGGACCTTGTAAGAAGGTTTTGAAGTTTGAAATACCGAAGGAAGCGATAGAAAGCGAGTTTGAAAAGAAGACGGTAGAGGTATGTGATACGGTAGAATTCCCCGGTTTTAGAAAGGGGCGTGCGCCGAGAAAATTGGTTGAAAAGCGGTTTGGAACTCAAATTAAGGATGAGGTGAAACAATCAGTTGTAAGTGATTACTATCAAAAGACGCTGGATGAACACAAATTGAACCCGGTGGGCAATCCCAAATTTAGCGAAATTGAAGTGGAAATAGGAAAGTCCCTTACTTTCGATGTAACATTGGAGGTATGGCCAACCTTTGATATCAGCCAATATAAGGGTTTGCAGTTAAAGAAAAAGTCATCGGCGGTAACTGATGACGAATTACAAAAGGTTTTAATGGATATGGCCTTCCGAAAGGCACAATTGACGGTAATAAAAAATGGAATTGTGCAAAAGGGTGACCATATTATCTGTGATTGTAAAGTGGAAGTAAGTGGAAATACTATTTTCGAAGATGACGACATTGAAATCCTTGTTGCTGATGGCGTTACGGTTCTTAATGCAAAGGTATCTGATTTAGCTACAAACTTGGAAGGAGCAAAGTCGGGCGAAGAGCGTTTGGTTGATGCGAAATTATTGCAGAATTTTATAAAAGAGGAATATCGTGAAAGAGAAGCAAAAGTAAAACTTACGGTGAAAGAAATAAAACGGTTGGTTCCGCCCCAGGTTAATGATGATCTTGCTAAAACATTAGGTTTTGACTCTCTGGAAAATTTGAAATCTAATATCAGAAAACGGATTGAAATTGATAAAAAGAAATGGGCTGAAGACGATCTGAGGAATCAGATACTTGATATCCTTTTAGACCAGGCAAAACTCGAATTACCTCAAGATTTTCTGAATTATCATACAGAGCAAAGGGTATATAAACACCAATTGGATTTACTCAACAGGGGTGTTCCTTTGGAAGAAATTCAAAAACAGGCGGAAACCATTAAAAATGCGTCTGCAGAATCTGTGCTGCGAGAGCTAAAAGCATCTCTTGTTATGAATCATATTGCTGAAAAAGAGAAGATATTTGTTACTGAAAATGAAGTAGAACAGCGGATTGCAGATATTGCGCGAGCATATAATACAGACACAATGCGGGTTCGTAAACAACTGGAGCGTCAGGGAAATTTATCCTATCTTCGAAACGATATGCGTGAAAGTAAGGTGATGAATTTCCTCCTTAAAGAGGCTAGGGTAGGAGAATAAGGTCAGGCAAAAAAAACAGGAAAATATATAATATTTATGAAAGGTGTTTTTTGTGTATAAAGAGTATTTATCGCAACTAGAAAACGGTGAGTTTCCG
Organism: Planctomycetota bacterium; assembly: GCA_030837315.1. Lineage (GTDB taxonomy): Bacteria > Planctomycetota > Brocadiia > Brocadiales > Brocadiaceae > Brocadia. The sequence continues at coordinate 3,244 of JAUPKS010000316.1, read as the reverse complement.
GTTCCAAAATCAAAAATATCATATGGCAGTCTTTTCGTACCATATGTTATTGAAAAGACTGGTTATGGTGAGAGGCATTACGATATTTTTTCTCGGTTGCTAAAAGATCGTATCATATTTATTGGCTCGGCTATCGAGGACATCTTGTCAAACTTGGTAATAGCGCAGATACTATTTCTCCAGAACGAGAATAAGAATCAGGATATAAATATTTATATCAATTCTCCAGGGGGGTCAATTACCGCTGGTTTGGCCATTTACGATACTATGCAATTTGTACAATGCGATGTAGCAACCTATTCTATTGGCCAGGCATACAGCATGGGGGCTATACTCCTCGCTGGCGGAACAAAGGGAAAGAGATACGCTCTGCCCCATACCCGTATTATGCTCCACCAACCATGGGGTGGTATGAGAGGTACCGCGACTGATATAAGCATTCAAGCGGAAGAAATACTGCTAATGAAGAGATGTTTAAATGAAATCCTTGTAAAACACACAGGACAGCCTTTGGAGCGGATAGAAGTCGATGTAGACCGTGACTTTTATATGTCATCACATGAGGCAAAGGCGTATGGTCTTGTTGATGAGGTGATAGAGACCCTGCGAGATAAAAAGAAATAAATTAGTATTGTTTAGAGTGAATAAAAAAATAAAAGGATACGCAATCGCGTGTCCTTTTTTATTGGCATAGAAAATAACAATTTTGTTCGTTTTTGTGCACTTATTTGTGTTGTTTTTGCTTAGGTCGTTTCCTCTTCTCATTCATGGTTATGAAATCACGATAATCTATTAATGTCTACGAGTTCAATAGTTAAGGTTAATTATGTATTTAATTTAATAAGTATTGGTTCTTGGTGTATATTTTGCTTATGGTATTTCATAACACGTGTTTGTTTGGAATCAAAGGCCTTTGGGGGGGATATTATTCGAAAATTTTTTTATAAGGAGGCAAGATATGAATACAATTCGTAAGACTTTTCGGTTGATTGTGCTGATGCTTGTGATTGGTTTTATTTGTCAAGCGAGGATTTGTTTTTCTGCCGCAGTTGTAGAAGGAAAGGTAAATATTAATACAGCGACTGCAGACCAGATTGCAGTGTTACCTGGAATTGGCCCAAAGCTGGCTGCAGAAGTTGTAAAATATCGCGTAAATAATGGAAATTTTAAAGTGATTGATGACCTCAAAAAGGTAAGTGGTGTAGGGGATAAAAAACTTGAGAAGATCAAGGGTTTTATTGTGATTGAGGGAGATACCACCATAAAGTCGATGAAGATGGCAAAAGGTGAAAAAGGGCAAAAATAGGAAAAAGTGAAATAGTTCGAAAGAACAGATAGTGTATCGTATATATATTGAAAAAGAGGATAGACAAAAAGTCTATCCTCTTTTTTTTGATAAAAATCTCTTTTAATAAAATGGTTTTATTATATAATAAGCTTTCATGAGCATTTGTCTAGTCTATATTGAATTGAAGAGGAGGTATTAATAACTGTGCGTTTATACTATAAGATTATGCATGTAATGTTTGTTTCGTTTCTACTATTTTTAAATGTTTCTTATGCAAGTGATCCCAGAGAATGGTCTCCAACAAGAAAACTTCCTGAAGAAAAGAGACCTAAAAATCTTCTGGATATACCTATTACCGTGCCTGGGGATGTAAGGGCAAGTCAGTTTTTTAGTCCAATATCTTGTGGCGCTTGTCATCCTGAGATATACAAGATGTGGAGTGGCTCTACGCATGCAAATGCGTGGAGGAATCCGCTGTTTCAAGCCCTTTATAATTTAGGGAAAAAAACTGCGGAAGGTGCGTCAGAAAAGCGAACCATCGAATCATGTGTTCGCTGTCACATCCCTATTGGCCATAGCAGTGGAGATGCACTTCCGGCGACGGATGATGAAAAGGGGGGTGTTATTTGTGATTTTTGCCATTCTGTCAAGGCGACGAGTGGTATAGGAAATGCCCCTTACATTCTGAGTCCTGGTAATGCTGCTGCGATGGAGGGTGGTACCAAATATGGTCCTTTCGACGATTGCCCCGAAACAATTCACGATAGTAAATTTTCTGAATTACACACCCGATCAGAGTTTTGCGGTGGTTGTCACGATGTATCGCATGCAGGAAACACGATTCTTATCGAACAGACGTATACAGAGTGGGAACAGGGGCCTTACAATACGGGCGATCCTAAAACATCTGTGCATTGTCAGGACTGTCACATGAGGCAACGTCCCGGTTTTCCCTGTACAGGCAGCACCGATAGGCCCGATAATCCCGGTGTTGCATCTCCTGAAATTATGGGTGGGAAAAAGCGTCCGCATATATGGACACATTATTTTGTTGGTGGGAGCACGAATCCTATATCATTACCATCAGCCTCTGATATAAACAAGCAGTTAGCAACGGATAGACTGAAAAATGCTGCAACTTTGGAGATTTTTATTGCGCCGGGATATAAAAAAGGCGATGTGCTCAAATTTAATGTCATCATTAAAAATACGGGCGCAGGACACTATTTACCAACGGGACTTACTGAATTACGACAAATGTGGTTGAGTGTTTCTATAACGGATGCGGAAGGAAAGTATCTCTATCATAGCGGGAAGGTGGATGAAAAAGGAATCGTTGACCCGAATACGACTATTTATCATACCGTGTTTGGTGATAAGGATGGAAAACCAACGCTTCATGTATGGTCTGCCACACAAATTCTGTCCGATAACCGAGTTCCGCCCAAAGGTCAAAAAGAAGAGAGTTTTGTTTGCTTGGTACCCAAAGATGCCAATTCACCGCTAAAAATAACGGCAGTGCTTAATTATCGAAGTGCACCGCAAGAAGTAGTAGACGCCCTTTTAGGAGAAAAGTCTGTAAAGTTTCCCATAATCGACATGGCAGAGATATCAAAGGAAATTAGCTTGTAGGAGGATTGGAGCAGGGTGATTTTAGACACAGCCATCAAGCTATTAAAGCGAGACTTGAATAATCCTATAAATATTTATCCACTCCTGCCATTTTCCTGGAATTTATCAGCTGGTAAAGGTTTGGAGAACAAATAACCCTGCATCTCATCGTATTGTCGTTTCTTCAGGAAGATGAGCTGGTCTTCAGTCTCAACCCATTCGGTCACAACCTTGAGTTTCAGTCTCTGTCCCAAAGCAATGATTGGCGACACTATCATCTGGTCATTTTGATCGGTCATGATGCCACTTACGAAATGCTGGCTGATTTTGAGCTTGTGAATGGGG
>JAUPKS010000042.1 GCA_030837315.1 Planctomycetota bacterium | reverse complement strand
CCGATATAGGTTTGTGGATGAACCAGGCCAATTTCCTCTACCGAAGCAGCGCGGGGTCTCACTACCGTTAGTTGTTCCCAGAGTCCACTCTCTTTGAGATACTGAACCGTGCTTTTCAATCGTCGGGCATTTTCAGGGTGCCCCAGGCCAGTATCATGCTCTAAGAAAATATCATCATATATGAGAAGCGTCATACATTTTAAACCTTATCGTTGAAAAGAATATTTTTAAAGGAAATCAACAAAATAGTAGCTGAAAATCTTCTATCATTCCAGGGAATTATCCCGGGATGAAAAAAGTTTTTACTTTTGACAGATGGGTTTTCAGTCATGAAAAAACTTGACATTGTTTTGCCAATTACATAATATGTCGGCAAATAGTGTTCAAACTTAATGTTGAACGAAACCGCTCTAGAGTAGCTCTTTATAAGGTAAATAGATTCGATTATTTGTTCTTTGAAATGGAAGAGTTGTTTGCCAGACTCACGGGGATTGACTCACGGATATGCCCTTGTTGTGGAAAAGTGCGGATAGTGAGGCGGGAAACATTACTCTCCCTCATTCATTCTCCTCCTTGGAAGGTATAATTTCTGTCTTGATTTATCCCATTGAGAGGTGTATTTTTACCGTATAAAGGGGAGAAGTACGCCATTTTCGAATAGATGACTTTGAAGAATACCAGAGTTCTCAAAATATCTCCGTGAAAACATGATGCTTTATGGAGTTTTATTGAAAAACATCGACTATAGAATTGTACAAAAACGGTATTTTGGACAGAAGCTGTATGATTGAATCTCCAGGGGACGGCGGCTTCGTTCAACTATATTTTATCCGTAATTGAGCTTGCGAAGAGGGAATTGTAAGATTGTTTTTTTCGCAGATTCAGATAAAATCGGTACGGTTTTATTCTGTAACTTAATTACGGATAAAATACTTAACGTTGGGACTAATGGTGAACAGAAAAGACTAAAAACAAATGACAAAAAACATACAACCACTCGCTGAGGTCTTTGGACATCTCGTTGAGGATCGATCGCCTAAAGCAAATCGATACCGATCAGGCCGCCTATGCCCATTCAATAACAAGGTTCCCAATTGCACCAAAGATAAAGCAAAGAATCCACTCGGCGTATGCAGTATATTTCACGATGGCGTCCCAACGATAACCTGCCCTATCCGGTTTAGGGAGGATTGGCTTATTACCGATGATGCGGCATCTTTTTTCTTTGGTGATGGCACGGCATGGAGTTCACTCACTGAAGTTCGTCTGAACGACGCTAACGGAAAATCGGCTGGTAACATAGACGTTGTACTTGTCGCATACGACGACAATGGAAACATTTTCGATTTCGGCGCTCTCGAAATACAAGCAGTTTACATCTCCGGAAATGTTCGCGACCCCTTTGAATACTATATGAAGAACCCAAAGGCGCACGCACAAATGGACTGGTCAACACAGCCAAATTACCCACGACCGGATTACCTATCTTCTTCTCGAAAACGTTTAGCCCCTCAGCTTCTTTATAAGGGTGGCATCCTTCATTCTTGGCACAAGAAGACAGCCGTCGCACTAAATAAGAGTTTCTTCGAAACACTTCCGCCTTTGAAAACAGTCAGCAAGTCGAAAGCCGATATTTCTTGGCTTATATACGATCTTCATTTGGTCAAAGAAGAGGGACAAGAAAGGTTCACACTAACAAAAACTGACGAAGTTTTTACAGAATTTGAGCCAGCCCTTATATCTATAACGACTTCCTCGCCAGGAAACATAGACGATTTTATAAAGTTGCTTCAAGAAAAGCTTGATGAGCAGCTTGAAACGCCGCCAAACAATAAAATAATTGAAAAACCATTCTGATATGAAAGCATTCAGACAACTATCACTGTTCCCGGAATTGTGTGATACCGAATCACCTAAACCGGTAAATGTCGCCTCTGTACCGCAAAGAAGCCCATTCCGATACCCGGGAGGAAAAACATGGTTTGTGCCAACATTCCGAGACTGGATTAAAAATAACTACCCTAAGCCGGAAATCTTGATTGAACCGTTTGCCGGTGGAGGCATTATAAGTATCACTGCTTTGTTTGAGGAACTTGCCTCACGTGTTGTCATGGTTGAGATTGACGAGGATGTCGCGGCAGTATGGCAATCCGTGGTCGATGGACATGCGGGATGGCTTGCGAAAAGAATCCTTGATTTTGACCTGACTAAGGAAGCAGTTATACAGGAAATATCGAAAACAGGCGCTAGCATTAAAGAGAAAGCGTTTCAAACCATTCTGAAAAACCGAACATTTCACGGCGGTATATTGGCTGAGGGATCGGGTTTCTTAAAACACGGAGAGAACGGCAAAGGAATTCGGTCCCGTTGGTATCCAACCACAATTGCTAAGCGATTCGACAATTTAAAACTCGTTGCTGATAGGATTATTTTCCGTCAAGACGACGGGTTGGGTGTTATTCAGGAGTATTCTCAACGCAATGATGTAGTATTTTTTATCGACCCACCTTATACGGCCGGAGGAAAGAAGGCAGGTAAACGCCTTTACCGTCATTTTAGTATAGATCATGAGCGTTTATTTACCTTATGTCAATCAATAAAAGGCGATTTCTTAATGACCTATGATAATGCGGATGAGGTTAAGACGATGGCAAGAGAACATGGCTTTCAGATGCGTCTCGTTCCTATGAAGAATACTCACCATGCGACAATGGAGGAACTTGTTATAGGTAAAAACCTGTCATGGATGGATCGCTACCCAACAGTGCATGAACCCCTTGCTGAATACAAAGTTGATCACAAGAAAAAGGGAAGTCCCAATAAATCGCTCAAGACGGATGTGGCGATACTGCCGCCACACCGCTTAGCTTGAGCGTCGAACGAAACCGCTTCGCGGTAGCTTTTAATAAGGCAGATAGATTCGGTTATTCGTTCTTTTTCAGCAACCGAAATCGAAATAGCAAGATAAGTCTCCTGTAAAGAGATACTCAGAGCGTCACCGGCGATGAACAAGATCCAGCTGGACAAGAGGGCTGGGAAGAATTATCTACCAGGCTTACCGGGATTGATCCACGGATATGCCCTTGTTGTGGAAAGGGCCGGATGGTGAGGATGGAAACATTACTCCCCCTCATTCATTCTCCTCCAGGGAAGGTATAATTTCTGTCTTGATTTATGCCATAAAGAAGTGTGTTTTACCGTACAAAGGGGAGAAGTACGCCCTTTTCGAACGTTTAACCTTAAAACATGCACGATTTTTGAAAAACCTTCGTAAAGATATCATGTTTTCTAGAGTTTCATTTAAAAATATGGAACATTTTTTTGCAAATAATTCATTTTTCAGACGAAGTCGGTTGATTGAATCCTCATAGTGTGGGGTGCAGCGGCTTCGTTCAACGGTATTTTATCCGTAATTGAGCTTGCGAAGAGGGAATTATAAGCCTGTTTCTCTTTTCTCAGATGCAGATAAAACCGGTACGGTATTATTATCCAGCGCAACTACGGATAAAATACTTATTGTTAGACCGACTATAGACAAAATATGGTTGCCACCTCCTTTTCGAAGTTCAAGACTGTCAAGCTTTAGTCTTGGGATAAACTCCACAAGTACGCAGCACGTCGTGGCTGGATGTTCCGAGTTTCTCTTGCATCGAGCGCAGGCAAACCTCTATATCCCGAAGGCTTTCTCTGTAGGTTAATTGAGCAAATGCCATACAGAGAAATTGATCAAAACATGAAAAGCTTTTTACTTTGTAATTGCCTTCGTAACGTTGAACACATTTGCGAAATTCATGCATGGGTAAGAAATCCATTATTTGCGAGAAAATAGTTATCCCTGTATTCACGAGCCATTCCTTTCTGT
>JAUPKS010000041.1 GCA_030837315.1 Planctomycetota bacterium | reverse complement strand
CGAGGGCATGGATTATGACCAGAAGAATCGCCCATTCAGCGCATCATCGGGGGCAATTGACGGTGATGTTGCGTATGTTGGGACGAGAAATTTACAGCACCTACGGTCCTTCCGCAGATACTGGCGGCCTGATGATAAACAATGCACCAACAATCTACCCCTATCCTGGCATAGAAGCGCTTATTGATGGTGAATCGAGGGGTGGTGCCAAAGCCTCGTTACCAGGGCCTGGCGACAAGCCGTGTACAGAGCGGCCTGACCCTGTGTGAATGTAAATGGTGGATGTTTTTCTGTACATTTCTTTAGACAATTAGTAATGTAAGATTGGTTAGAACATAAGCGAAACCCAACAAGAATAACTATAAATATGCAATTTCACGAAACAGGAGATGTTGAAATGGTAGAAGAAAAATCGGAAGCGGTTTCGTATAGACTTCCGTCGAGGGGGTTCAGTGAAGGGTCAGCGTGGTTTGGCCTCAATAAGGTACGGATTTTGGGAAATAAAAGTTTCCTCACCAATTTGATTTCCGCTGTTGTGTTTGGGGTTTCTTATGCAATCCCCGAGTTTCCCGGACGAAATGCACTTATGCTGGCCAGTCTTTTTGCCCTGTCTGGTGCATTGACGAACTGGCTGGCTGTATACATGCTCTTTGAAAGGATACCTGGACTTTACGGCTCTGGTATTATTGCCCTCAGGTTTGATCAGTTTAAACAGAGCATTCGTTCTCTTATTATGGAGAACTTTTTTACCAGAGAAAATTTTGTCAAGGTTGCCCAAAATTCGCTACCTCACACCATACAACCTGAACTGGTAATGGATAAGATTGATTTTGATGAGGTGTTTCAAGGTTTTGTGGCGGTGATTAAAAACTCCTCTTTCGGTGACATGTTTACCTTGTTTGGCGGAGAAAAGGTCATGGATCCCATGCGTGAACCATTTAAAAAGGAATTTGAAAGACAGGCATCTGAAATATTGCGAAATATTGACGTAGCCTCCATCTTACAAAAAGAGACTGATTTTGAAGCATTTAGGTCCAAAATTGCCGCCATGGTGGATACTACGGTAAACGAACTTACACCGCAACGGGTAAAGGAAATTGTTGAGGAAATGATGCGTTCACACTTGGGCTGGCTGGTTGTCTGGGGAGGGGTTTTTGGCGCATTGATCGGCTTTGTCAGCGCTGTGTTTTTTTAATGCAAAGGTGATGAGATGCAAGAAAAAGAATCTGGGGAAATGTCACGCAGGTTTTTATTGAAGACACTCGGAGGCGGAGCTGCTCTGTTGGGTTTGATCAAGTTACCATCGGCCCTGGCTCAGGTCTCTGGTCAGGCTATTCAGCAGATGCCCAGCTTTACCGGACCGGATGCCAATCCTTACTGGGGAGCGGTGGGCACCTTCGTCATTTACCCTCAAAAACTTCCGTTGATCCAACTTACTGACCGACCGGTCCAGCTTGAAACTCCCCGGCACTATTTCCTTACTCCGTTTACCCCCAATGCTGCATTTTACGTGCGATGGCATCTGGAAGGTATCCCAAATGCCGTGAACCTTTCTGAGTGGCGACTTTTTGTGGAAGGACATGTTGAGAAAGCGCTGGCTTTAACCATGTCCGACCTCATGAAGCGATTCAAGTCCATTTCTATTGCAGCAGTCAACCAGTGTTCCGGCAATAGCCGCAGTCGCTTCCAGCCTCGTGTGCCTGGCGCTCAATGGGGGAATGGAGCTATGGGCAACGCCCTCTTCACGGGCGTGCGCCTCAAGGATTTACTGGATGCTGCAGGGGTTAAGACGGGTTCGCTGCAGGTGCAGTTTGAGGGACTGGAAAAGGGACGAGGACTAAAGGATAGTGTCTCGTATAGATATCTAAAATCCCTGAATCTGAATGATCCGGTAATCAATGAAACCATTGTGGCTTATGAGATGAATGGCGAGCCTCTTCCCATGTTGAACGGTTTCCCGGTTCGTCTGGTAGTCCCGGGCAAATTCTCGACGTATTGGACGAAGTCATTAACCTGGATTCGTGTATTGACCGAACCCGACACGAATTTCTGGATGACGAAGACATATTGTGTTCCTGATACGTCCCGAGGCAATACTACCCCAAAGGACGTCAAGGATGGCTGGGTCAAATTAATTCCTGTTGGGACGATGCCCGTCCGTTCGTTTATAATCACACCGGATGGATCCGGTAAAATCCCAGTAGAGATGTCAGTAACCGTGCGTGGCATTACATTCAGTGGAGATGGGCGTGTGGTTAAGGTAGAGTTCTCTGAGGATGACGGCACCACCTGGATTAATGCCAGGCTCGGAGAAGATTACGGGCGGTACTCTTTCCGTACCTGGGAAGCAACCTGGATTCCTAAACGTACCGGTAGCTATATACTTGCAGTCCGGGCAACCGACGAAAAAGGGAATACCCAACCTGACGAAGGGGTCTGGAATCCAAAGGGTTACTTATGGAATAAGATTGAACGGCAAGAAGTGATGGTGGATGTAGCGCAGTAGTTTAATGCAATTCATAATGCAGCAAATCCGCAGCCAAATCCCCCTTAGAAAAGGGGGTGACGGGGGTTGTAAAAAACTTACAAAAAAAAGAAGTTTTTACAGAGTAGTGCTATAACCAGAACAAGTCGGAAAAGACAAAATCCAAAGCACGAAATTCGTGAGTCAACCCTGTCAGGGTTAATTTTGCTAAGTGGTAGACAACCGAATATTTAACGAGGGGTGTTGTGATGTTCCCACAATTGCTTAATTTGTGATAGGAAATGACTGCCCCCCCCTGGCTAACGGCGCCGTGATCCGCCAAGGATACCGCCCAGCACGCCGCGTAAGATTTGACGGCCGATCTGGCTGCCGACGGTGCGTGCTGCCTGCTTGGCCATCGTTTCCGCCAGGCCCTGGCGGCGCTTCGTGCCCCACAACAAGTCTCCGAAAAGTCCACCCCCTTCAGACTGCTGACCTGCCTGGGTTTGACCTGACTGTGCCACTGGTGCGTTTGCCGATGTGGTTCTCCGGCTCAGGATTTCGTAAGCCGACTCGCGGTTTACCCGGGAGTCGTATTTGAGGCCTACCGGGCTGCGATCCCGCACTGCTGAGCGCTCCTCATACGTGATTGCCCCCATACGGCAGCGTGGCGGGCAAATCAGCGTGCGTTCCACAGGCATGGGCACACCTTTCTCCTGAAGGGTGGACACAAGGGCCTCGCCGATACCGAGCTGGGAAATGACCTCGGCAACGTTAAGCCTTGGGTTGGCTACGAAGGTTTCCGCTGCGGTGCGCACTGCCTTCTGGTCGCGCGGGGTATAGGCGCGCAGTGCATGCTGAATACGGTTTCCGAGCTGGCCGAGAATCTCGTTTGGCACGTCGTCCGGAAACTGCGAGCAAAAGTACACGCCAATGCCCTTGGACCTGATGATTCGCACGACCTGTTCCACCCGCTGGCGTAGCGCCGGCGGGGCGTCGTCAAACAACAAGTGGGCCTCATCGAAGAAGAACACCAGCCGGGGCTTTTCGGGGTCTCCCACCTCGGGCAGATTCTCGAATAACTCTGACAAAAGCCACAGCAGGAAGCTCGAATACAGTCGTGGCTTTAGGATGAGCTGGTCGGCGGCAAGGATATTGATGATGCCGCGGCCGCTGAGATCGGTGCGCAGCAGGTCGACGAGTTCCAGTGCCGGTTCGCCAAACAGGGACTCTCCGCCTTCCCGCTCCAGGGTCAGGAGTGCGCGCTGAACGGCAGCCACGGACTGGGTGCTGACCAGACCGTACTGCGTCGTAATCCCCTGGCGGTTGTCAGCGATGAACCTGAGAAGGGCGCGCAGGTCATCGAGGTCAAGCAGTAGCAGTGCCTGGTCGTCCGCCAGCTTAAAGGCGATATCGAGCATTCCCGTCTGGGTATCGTTGAGTTCGAGGATCCGGCCAAGCAGGGTTGGGCCGATCTCACTGACTGTTGTCCGTACCGGATGACCTGCCTTGCCGTACAAGTCCCAGAACAACACCGGACTGGCCTCGTGGGTGTAGTCCTGGATACCGGTCTGCGCAACGCGCTGTTGTATCTTCTCGGTGGTGGTACCGGGCAGCGCCAGGCCGGCGACATCACCCTTCACGTCGGCTATGAACACCGGCACGCCCATACGCGAAAAGCCTTCCGCCAGGACGAGCAGGGAAATGGTCTTGCCGGTGCCGGTGGCGCCGGCGATCAGTCCATGGCGGTTACCGTACTTTGCCAGCAAGCGAACAGGCTGCTCGCCCTTACCGATGAGTATCTCGTTCACGTACAACCTCCTTATGGAAAAATGCGATTGATGTCTCCGTCAGACGGCGAGTCGGAGTCCATGATCCTTCTTGTGCAGGCTCCAGTTGCGCCTAACCTAGTGTGCAGATAATTGTATGTTTCTGCCCTTCCATTATTTCTTGTCCTTCCAGTTCCACCACTTCAATTTGTCTGGATTATGCTCTTCATGACTCTTTGTCCTTTTCGAAACCTAATGCCTTGCCCCTCAGGGGCGCTAGGTGAGCCTCTCTTGCAGGGGGGTCGGTTAGGTTATAAAGGATGCGACCTTCTTTATGTCCAACACCAGTTGTTCGTCTATTAGCAAAAAAAACTCATGCCTTTGAGGAGCGTAATTGCGAAGAACGACAGCGTAAAAAGAATCATCAGGAACCAGCCCGCACGCTGAGGTCGCATGAATCGAACAAACCTCGCTATCCTGAGATCCCTGACTTTTCCTTCGCCATTGGCCAGAGCGTTTCCTTCGGTCAGAAAACAGACTACGGTTGGTTCGAACTCCTTCGCCTGTTGAAGACGCAACAGGTAGAAAAATCGACTGTATTCAAAAGTTGTCCACCACGGTAAGACAAGTAACAGACCCACGAGTGCACCCGCAAAAACAAGCTCCTTTGGCCCTGTTTCAAAGACTTGAGCAATAGCACCCAGCAGTACGGTTTCCGCCAATAGAAAGATGCCGAAGATGGTCCAAAGACGCTGGATCTCGTATTGAATGAGCTACAGGGCGAAGGAGTATTTTTCTTTAACCTCTACAGAGTCGCGCGCCCTGGTTTCAGGTGGGTCCGTGTTCATTTTGCCAATTTCCGTTCATTCTTTCTACATGAAATGCTCGTACGAATAGCCGCCTTATTGCTCGGTTATTCGTACTTAAATACTTTTCCTGGTGACGTATTATACGCCCATGTGGGCATATGAGAAAGTTCTTAAACAATTTACCGGTAATATAACAAAAATTAAATATATGTCCAAACCAAAAAATTGTATGTAAACAGCAAGGAATTTCAAACTCAGAAAAAATGAGTGCCGAAAATGCGTTTTGTAACGGTTTTTTGGTCAAGGTTTTTCTTTAGAGAAGAAGTGGAAAATACCCATGGGCGATTTCCTCCTGTTTCAAGATAAGAGAGTCAGAAGAAGGTTTCACCAATAGGGGGGCGTTTGAGATATTTGCCAAGATAGTTAACATTGGCTTTCATGTTATTTGACGGTGTGTTAAGATGGACAATCCATGAGGTCTTATAGAATTGGGAAGTCCTGAAATTCAAGAGAGTATATGAGGTAATATGCTTTAGGTGTGGTGGAAGCGAGAGACGGCCCTTTTTAAATTCTTCACGTAAGAGGGCAATGATTTTATATCTCCAGGTATTTTTAAGAGAATCGTGGTAGAAGTAGGCCTTCCCGATCCACTTTGTATGGCAGAAGGAAAGTCCACCTGTTGTGGTGGAGAGATGGTGTGGATATTCCTTTTGAGGTCTCTGCCAAAGGTATGGATGGCAAGAAAGATACCCGGAAGAAAACCCTTTCCGATCCGAGTGCCCAATCTTTAATGATGGTTGCAGCGATGAGGGGAATAAGGTTCATGAGGTAGCGGTTAAGCCAGAAAAAGACCCGGAGTTCTGCTGGCATGGTAAAGGTTATATGTTGCCAGGTGGTTTTGGGGAGGGTATTTAAGCTGTTTTTAATCCAGATATCGGTTGCCTTCTTGCCACAGGAAGGACAAAATCTGGATTTACAGCTATGAGGAACTTTCATACTCCTGGAGCACGTGGGGCAGACAAACAGATGGTAACCAAGAAAAGACGTTCTGCATACGAGGAGTTTTAAAACAGTGATGATGATACTGAGTCGTATAAGGTCACGATGCAGAAGAAACAGCTTCCACCAGTAAAAAAGTCGTTGGGTTTTTGTCTTTTAAAACCCAACCTAATTAAATGAGAAATAAGAGTTAGATGATATTTATTTTGATTGCTGATCATAGAAAGGTCTAAGATGAAAAAGATAATATATATTCTCATAGGGCTTCTTGTAATCGCTTTGAATAAACCTCTTTTAGCCAAAACCGATCTTCCCGGACTGGTTCGCAGTGGTCAGTACAGCAAGGGTACACTGCTCAGCATTTCTCAGCCTGATGCTATCAAACAATCGTTAGATGCTGTATATAGCGTGGGGACATATCCCCTTTATACCCCTGAGTTGGTTCCGGGTGAAGGTCGCGATATTATACAGGGATACTGCAACTTGTGTCACAGCGTAACGTACATTACCATGCAGCCCCCGCTTCCGGCTGCCACATGGGAAGATGAGGTTTATAAAATGATCAACACGTACGGGGCTTTAATTCCAGAGGATGAAACGCGGCAGGTCATTGCGTATCTTCAGGCACATTATACCCCGGAAACCCGAAGGCAATGATGGTGGTTTTGCCACTCTTACAAGCATCGAAAGAATCAAGGGGGTCATCCGTGAGAAGACCCCCTTTGATTCTTTCAAGAATCCGATTCATCAAATAATCAAAGATAACAAGGTATGACCTCGGGTATCAATATCTTGAACTCCTTGATGCGTTAAAAATCTAAAACTTTCATTGTTAATGCCAATTTGTTATGTAATTTGTAGCTCCCTGTACATAAAGATTTACAGAGAGTGCCCCTTTAAGTTTGTTGTTCTCTAAAATCTCATCTTCGAACCGTACGGTAAGCAGTATCACGCCGGAAGGCTCATCCTTTCCCACGGGCTTTCCCCAGCGCACATAATAATCTTTCACGTAGGGTAATCCTGCATTCGTGTTAAGGGCAACAAACGGTTCCCCAACGATATTGTTTCCCTCTACCAGAATGTCTGCGGTAAACTCCTTGGGTAACAAAACACCTTTAAAGTTGTTTTTTTCAAAGGTAACCTTTTTATTCACCTTTTCCTCCTTATAAACTGTTTCGTATATGAAATAAAATATATGATTTCAATATCATACAAATATTAACATAACACCTATTGAGAGTTTTTTACAACAAAATATTTGCATCTTTTGTATTTTGGCTGATAAGTATTGCCAATTTGCCATAACTCCTAAGCTAAGAATCCAGCTATGCTCTATATAGATATTAATTGACGTAGATAGATGAAGTTGTTACTATGCTTGCGCACCTGATATAAGGAAAACCACTATGAATTGGGGTATTGTTTTTCACAGACACTTGGGATAGCATTTCCTTCTGTTTTCCCAAGTCCTTCATTACTGGATGGGAATGTATCCGGAATCGAAATTGTGCGAAAAATAGGAATATTACGTTAAGGATGCTGACCGTGTACCAGTGGAGAAAAAACCCGTTTCTGAAATCACCTTTCTTGACCCTGCCTGCGGTTCTGGTCATTTCCATTTGGAAGCCTTTGACATCTTCTATGCTATGTATGAGGAAGAATGTATTCTTAAAAGTCTAGAGGAAATCTGCGCATCCATCCTGAACAATAATCTCTTTGGCATTGATATTGATGGGCGCGCCGTGCAGATTGCCTCTGCTGCATTATGGATGAAGGCAAGGGAAAAGGCTAAAAACCTGAATGCATCTGATGTTGTCAGTCTTCGTGATCATCTGGTAGCCACAAACATCCGTCTGTCGAAGGGTAAAGATCATCTTGAAATATTTTTAAAAAAACATCCTGAAGACGAACCGCTTCGTAAGGCTTTGGAAATGGTATTTCAGGGACTTGAAAACGTTCACGAGCTTGGTTCACTTGTGCAGATAGAGGAACTCGTTGAAAGAGAATTTCGGGTTTTAAAAGAAACATATGATACGAATAAAGGGAAGCCCACACAAAAACAGTTACCATCTTTGGGAATGTCAAAACCCAAACAACGTGAATTGCCTATTGGCGTTGAATCATATGCAGCATGGAAGCAACGTACCCTGGAAAGGATAAAGGAACATTTTGAGGCAGAGGCACAGACGGCGGATACCTTCCATGCGTTTTTTAACAGAGAGGCAATTACAGGATTAACGCTCTTTCATCTCTTGTCACGACGGTATGATGTGGTAGCGGCAAATCCGCCGTATATGGGGTCAAAGAACATGGGTCCGATGCTCAAAAAGTATGTCGAATTCCATTATACACCTGGCAAGCGAGACCTTTACGCCGCATTTATCCTTCGATGTCGGGAACTTACTCATATTGGTGGAAGGGTGGCTATGGTTACCCAACAGTCGTGGATGTTCCTTCGATCCTTTGCTGAATTGCGGGCAGTGGATGACGACAAACTGAAAAAGCTTAAGCCAGGCGCATTCCGGGGACTCCTTCGGGATACAACGATAGAAACATTAGCACATCTTGGACCTGGTGCATTCGGCGAGATCAGCGGTGAAGTGGTTAATATAGTATTGTTTACCCTGACCAACATCGAGCCAAGCCCTGAACACCGCATAACCGCCTTTCGGCTTATTGGGCCAAAGAGTCCGGAAGAAAAGGAAAGGTTAATGTTGTCTTGGCAGTCAAACACTCTGTATAGGCTAAAACAAATTGATTTTGTTTGTATTTTGAATAATCCTATATTGTATTGGATTGATAAGGAAATTTTGAAAATTATCTCTACCAGTGAATTATTTGGCAAATTTGCTGATTGTAAAGAAGGTCTTGGAACAAGGTGGGACGAACGGTTTGTTCGATGGAATTGGGAGTCAATGGAATATTCGAAACGTTGGTTCCACTGCAAAAAAGGGGGTGGATATAGAAAGTGGTATGGATTTAATAATAATGTAGTTGATTGGGAATATTCTGGTTTCAGGATTTTGAATTTTTTTGATGCTGAGGGAAATTTACGTTCAGTACCACGAAATATCAGCTATTATTTCAGAAAAGGTTTGACATATAATTCAGTTGCACGTGGTTCATTGGGTTTCCATATTAAATTCGAGGATACAATATTTCTTGATGCCAGCCCAACCGTATTTCCAAAAGAAGAAGAGTTATTTAGCTCCATTTATCTCATTCTAAATTCTAGGATTTTTAGTTATATTTTAAGAGTATTGAGTCCCTCAATACAATTCAAAATAGGATATGTCACACTATTACCAAAGCCCATACATCTAAATTGTAGCAAGCAACTTTCTTTTGTGGTTGAAAACTTAAAACATGCTATAGTATCCTCTGAGTTGGTTGAAAGGACATTTGATAACACAAGTAATATTACAAATAATCTAATTGCTTCTATACTTCATACAGTTGAAAGTAAAATTGAACATGATATATTTTCTGCTTACAAATTTACTGATAAGTCTATTCAAACCGTTATAACTGAAACTGGAACTCCAGT
This sequence comes from Planctomycetota bacterium, assembly GCA_030837315.1. Classification (GTDB taxonomy): domain Bacteria; phylum Planctomycetota; class Brocadiia; order Brocadiales; family Brocadiaceae; genus Brocadia. Next base: position 515 of record JAUPKS010000041.1, on the reverse strand, counting down.
TGGTTGGTATCCCTTGATACATGGTTATGATTCTTTACTTACACTTCCAGCAGATTCACTAGAACTTTCTTCTGATGTAATAGACTCTCTGAAAGGGCATAAACGACAAGAGCTTTCAACGCAGGAATTGAATAATATCAAAAATCGTTTGCGTATCCTCTACGAGGCAGGACCAGGAGCAAAAGAAGAAATTGAAGAAACAGAAGAAGTGTCAGAGGATAATGAAGATGATGAAAAAGTTATTGCCGGGGCACATATCCCCATCCCTCCCGAAACATTCTTAGAAGAACTCTCTCAAAAACTTGAGATACTCCCCATATCGGTCTACTGGCTGCTCAAGGAAGGTATTGAAAAGGAAGGCTGGCGATGCATACCAGAGGAGCAACGTACTACCTTTGACCACTTCACCGTAATGATCCTTCGCCTCCTTGGCCACCGCTGGCCCAAACAGATTGAGGCAGGAGAACCAGTGCCACCGTGGGCAGATGAGGATGGGATTATTCCCATTACAGAGG
>JAUPKS010000315.1 GCA_030837315.1 Planctomycetota bacterium | reverse complement strand
ATGGCCCTTCAGACGATTTATGGACTCCGTATGTACGGCGCAGAGATGTATGTCGGCAGTGTGGTTTCCTTATCCCTTGTCAGGGAGTTGGGGCCAGTGATGGCCTCGATCATGGTGGGTGCACGGGTGGGTTCGGGTATTGCAGCAGAAATTGGCTCTATGCAGGTAACAGAACAGATTGACGCCATGCGCGCCCTGGGGGCGAGTCCTATTAAAAAACTGGTGACCCCAAAGATACTTGCTGGCATGATTACGCTCCCCCTGCTCACGGTTACGGCAGATATTATTGGAATTTTTGGCGGCATGATTATTGCGATCTTTGAGCTTGAGATAGATAGCACTTTCTATATCGATTCCGTTTTGACAACGGTTACGATTTCAGATTTATTGAGTGGTATCGGGAAGACGGTGTTTTTTGGGGCACTGATTGCTGTGATTGGTTGTTACTTTGGATTGCGAACTAGCGGTGGCACAACGGGTGTGGGACGCTCTACGACCGTTACCGTCGTAACCGTATCGATTATGATCCTAATCTCAGATTTTTTCCTGACGAAATTGTTTTTGATTATTTTTTAATTTGGACAATTAGGCGTAAAATATTTGATAATTTTAGAAAATAGTTGCCTGTGGTAACTGTGTCCCGTTTTATGTCAAGGGTAATCATTGAATTTAGAGATGTGTATAAATCCTTTAACGGACTTCTGGTCCACAAGGGAATAAATTTGTCCATACTAAAAGGCGAGAGTATGTCTCTTCTCGGTGGTAGCGGATCGGGAAAGAGCGTCCTTCTCAAAGAGTTAATCGGACTTATGAAGCCCGATAAAGGCGATATTACGGTCTTTGGTAAAAATGTGACCCACATGAAAGAAGACGAACTTATTAAGTTGCGGGAGCATGTGGGGATGTTGTTTCAGGGGGCGGCCTTATTTGATTCGCTTACGGTGTTTGAAAACATCGCCTATCCGCTCCGGGAACACCTTCAACTCACCGAAAAAGAAATTCGGGAACGGGTGGCAGAAAAACTACGACTCGTAGGATTAATTAGTATTGAACTCAAGATGCCCGCAGAATTGAGTGGTGGAATGAAGAAGAGGGTCGGACTGGCACGAGCGATTGCTACAGAACCTGATATTATCTTGTACGACGAACCAACAACGGGGTTAGACCCGAGAACTGCCCAACGCATTAATGAGTTGATTGTCGAATTGCAGAAGAAATTGGGGATCACCACGATCGTGGTGACGCATGACCTGCACTGCGTGAAAACCGTTTCCGATAGGATTGCCATGCTTCATGAGGGAAAGATAGTTACCGTTGGAACATGGAAAGAACTTACAACCTCACCTATGCAGGTTGTGAAAGATTTTATTAGTGGTACTATCTGTGTGTAAAGGGGGGTTTTTATGACAAGAGAACAATTTGCTGAAATACGGGCAGGGATCTTTATGATGGTGACCTTAGTGGGCTTTGGCGCCATGATGTTTATTCTTGGCACTCAGAAAGGATATTTTGCACCACAGGTTACTTTAAAGACAAGGTTTTTAAATGTATACGGATTAAAGGCCGGCGCTCCGGTGCGATTTATGGGTGTGGGGATAGGACAAGTAAAGGACATCATCTTACCCGATACCTTGCCTTGTACAGGGATAGAGGTAATACTACGAGTAAATAAATCGGTGCAGAAAAATTTAACCCGTGATGCCATTGCTACAATTAAATGGTTGAGTTACGTGACGGGGGATTCTTATGTGGAAATTACATCCGGTGCAGGCCTTGAGCCTGTTGTAGAAGATGGAGATTCAATAAAAAGCACGGAACCAATCAGTTATACTACAGCCATTGAAGGCAGCATGAGTATCGTTGAGTCCTTTTCAAAAATTTTTAAAAAACTGGAAGAAGGCGGTTTTGCAGAATCACTAAGCAATATTTCGGCGTCGATGAATGAACGTGTTAAGGCCTTCCAAAAGGGCGATGGGTTATTGTACTCCCTTATGTACGATCCGAAGGCGAAAGAACTCCTTGTGAATCTGGTTAAAACCACCGAATCCCTGAATGAGATTACAGAAAAAATTAACCGTGGAGAGGGTACCATTGGCGCCCTGATTTCAGACCCGACCCTGTACGAAAATCTAAAAAAACTCCTGGGTGGTGCAGAGCGGAATTTTATCCTACGCAATTTGATTCGGAAAAGTATTGAGAAGGGAAAAGAAGAAAAATAAATTGAAACAGCTTGCATGGGTCTGGTTTTTATTGCCCCTTTCGTGAACCTTCATCCTATTTTCATGGGTTCAGAGTACGGTAAATCGGCATGATAGCCAGGGTTGTTTTCTTGTAAAACCTATTTTAGCCGTTTAATAAAAACGCGAATTTCCCCATCTTCTTCTTTGATATTCAGGAGTTCATTCCCTGTGGTATTGCACCAGGAAACGATATCTTTCTTAATCCCTTCGTCAGTGGCAATGACCTCGAGTACCTTGCCTATTGCTACGTCTTTAATCTTGATGGACGTTTTAAAGATAGGCATGGGACACATGAGACCGTAACAATCCAATGTTTCGTCCGCTTTCATAAGAAATTCTTACTTTTTGTTTTCCGTTGAACTGATCTAAAATTAGTGTTCATGGTGTTCGTCATGGGCATGCGCCTTCTTTTTCTCAAGACCTTTGCCAGTCGTTTTCTTGAGATAATCATCAATGGCCGCCTCGATGGCCTCTTCCGCAAGTACGGAACAATGCATCTTGGCCGGAGGTAATCCATCCAATGCCTCAGCCACTGCTTTGTTGGTAAGCTTGAGTGCCTCGTCCAGTGTCTTTCCTTTAATCATTTCTGTGGAAATACTGCTGGTAGCTATTGCAGCGCCACAACCGAAGGTCTTAAATTTCACATCGACAATTACATTGTTCTCTACCTTGATGGACATCTTCATGATATCACCACAGGCAGGATTTCCCACCTCTCCAACACCATCGGCGCTGGAAAACTCTCCTACATTACGGGGGTTTGCAAAATGATCCATAACCTTTGCACTGTATTGCATATTAAACTCCTTTATCTCAAAATATTTCCTTTAACCCTATTTTTAATCCTTTTAAAGATGGTGATTCGAGTATATCAACTTTGGTGTATGTCTTATAAAGCTGATAGGCTTTGCCTTTCAGGATATAAACTTCCACCTCTTTTTCCTCAGGAATTACTATCCAATATTCTTT
>JAUPKS010000040.1 GCA_030837315.1 Planctomycetota bacterium | reverse complement strand
TGGTGTGGTTGGAATAAACACCGTTATATATTTCTGTTCCTTGTTATATTGGGTATCGCTTGTTACAAATCCAATGGATTTTGTACCTTCTTTCGGAAAATCTACTAAGACTACCCGTTTAAAAGCCTGTTTGCCAGGTAAGCTTACTGCATGAATGATCTGTTTTACGGATGAATAGATAGTTCTAATAATGGGGGTTTTCGTTAAAAGGTTTTCAAAATAACTGATGATAGCCTTACCTACAAAATTGGCGGCAAAGATACCGATAAAATACAATGCAATGAAGGTAAGGATAAGCCCAAAAAAAGTAATAATGAATTCATCAAGAGAACTTTTTGGCAGGGCAACGCCGTAAAATTGTAACACTTTTTTGATAACGGGAGCAAGCGTGCCTCCAACAAAGCCAAAGAGAAATTTTACAACGAAAAAAGTCACATAGACAGGCAGTATCAGCAATAAACCTGTCAGCATCCTTTTTCTGACGTCTTTTTTAAAATGAGTAAACACGCCTCTTTTGTCTTTTTCCATAATTTATCGATAGTTTAAAAGTGGTTTGATTTCCAAATAAAGGCCATAATACCAGCCAATATAAAATTAAAATCAGCGATAGTTTCTGATAATAGACCTTCAGATACAATCCGTTTCTGAAATAGATATTGATAACCACAGGCATAGGCAACGCAGGGGAGTAAATAATACCCCAACGGAGTTATCCATCCCAGGAGTGGGCTTACTGATAATAAAATTGTGATTAATGCGGTAATGATAATGAGGATCGTCTTGGTGCGTTCCTTTCCAATTGCAATGGGAATCGTTTCTTTTCCCAGGATACGGTCGCCCTGGATGTCTCGTATCCCCAAGACTACTGCCCTGATAAATGCAAGGCTGAATGCAAAAGCAATGGCGATAGCAAGCGACGGCATAAAACTATTTTTCATTCCAAGAAAAGGTATCAACGCCGTACTGACCGCCCATGCAATGCTGTAAAAAATCTCTTTTGAGCCAGGGATCTGTTCAAGACTTCTATATCTGATAATGCGGGACAGGCCTTTTGGTATTATTTCTAACCGATAAAAAATACCAAAAAGACTGGCAAGAAAGATGCAGAAAAAAATGGATTTACTAAGAATGAATCCGAGAACAAAAGATGCCACCGCTCCGGTGATACCAAGACAAATAAAAAGGGCCCGTTTCCTTTCATAGAATTTCGCACTTGCTGGTTCGTTAAGCGCAACAGCTTCCTTATTGGCGAAATGATTCAGGACTTGCATGGAAAAAATGAATAGTGCGGCTATCAAACAAAAACTGAACCGAGGTTGAATCCCGATTAATGCTGCGCTTGCATAACTTAAACTCGCTGCTCCTAGCCCTGCATACGTACAACTTCTGATAAAATAACTCGCAATACCTTTTATTCCAAACAAAAGTTTCGCGTATTTACTTACCTTATAGGAATGCACCTTCTCTACGACCCTTTTAATCATCCAGTTCGGGGTAGAAGCGCCGGCGGTTACACCAACGGTATCATAATCTTTAAGCTTGTCAAGGTCCAGCTCGGCATCCGTTTCAACGTGAAATGTCGGCGTTCCCTGAGACTCGCATATCGTAACAAGTCGGGTGGTATTAGCACTGCCTCTTCCACCAACAACAATCATGGCATCTACCGATTTGCTGAGGCTGATGACTTCGTCCTGACGTTTGTATGTAGAGCTACAAATGGTTTCAAATGATTCACAGTTTGAATAGCGTTTTTTGAGCCGCTCAATAGCCACTTTAAACATACGTCTATCTTGTGTTGTTTGTGCTACGACACACACTTTGTCCATCGGCGGAAGATGTTCAATCTCCTCCAACTCTTGCACGACGTATCCTTTACCCTCGGCATATCCCAATAAACCGACAACCTCTGCATGCCCTTTATCGCCTACAATTACGGTTGAGTATCCCTGTGCTGCATATTTTTTAATGATGGATTGGACCCTCATTACATGGGGACATGTGGCATCACAGACTTTTGCACCCATGTTTTCAATTTCTTTTCTCCGGGTAGGGGTAACGCCATGTGCCCGTATAACGACCGTACTATTCGAAAGGTCTGTCTGTCCTTTAACGACATGAATACCCCGTTTTTCTAAATATTCAAGTACCTGGGGATTATGAATCAGCGGACCATCTGTATACACTTTACCATCATCGTTTTTCTCATTTGCGGCGTCCAAAAGGATATCCATCGCCCTCCGAACACCCATACAAAATCCCGCAGTCTTAGCAACTCTTACTCTCACTATTTTCCCTCGGATAATCTGCTATGAAATATATAATAGAGAAAACAGCCGCTCTCCCTTACAGGGAAAACACCGAATCTCATATGACAGGGCAGTATCAATACGTGAAAAAACAATTATGCTCGTCTTGTCTGTAATGTTAAGTCGTGCCTCTCGATTAACCTCTCAGGAAAAATGAAGGGTAACCCTGATAATGGTGGGTAATTCTATCAGCTAGAATAAGGGATGTCAATGTTTTAATGTCACGGAAACTACTAAGCTGACGAGGTTTTTCCTTGCTATATAATTACCTGTTTTTCTATAATGTCGGTTTTCGAAAAGGAACGAAGAGTCGGTATTTTAATGCATGCAAAAACTCTAATCCGAATGAGTCGGAAGCGTAACGTGCAAATCTTTAATTTCCCTTGATTTGCTTCATGCGTATGACCAGACTTTCTGGTTGGTAATTTCTTCTATTTTAAGTCCTACTACACAAACACGTAAGCGGTATGTATAGAAAAAAAATCCTTGTTGCTATTCCTGTCTTCAATGAAATCACCGTATATAATATCATTCACCGAGTTAAGAATTTCTCTCTCGATGTGCTGGTAATAGACGATGGTTCAACCAATAGCCTTCGTGCGGAATTACTAAATGTTAAAAATATACGTATGATCGTACATCCAAGAAATCTTGGATACGGCAAAACGATCATAGATGCTTATCTGTATGCAATCAAAAATAGATACGATTATTTATTAACAATTGACGGTGACGGACAACACGAACCCGATGAGATCCCGTTATTTTTGAATGAAATTCCATTTCATGATTACGACATTCTATCGGGATCCCGCTATTTTTTTCCCATTAAAGTAGGCGAAGACGTGCCAGCGGACCGGTATCGTATTAATAGAAAAATTACCGCTATCTTAAATCGTATAACGGGTTTTGGTTTGACGGATTCTTTCTGCGGCTTTAAGATGTATAAGGTCGAAAAGTTGAGTCAGTTGCATCTGACTGATTATGGATACGGTATGCCATTACAAGTATGGATACAGGCATGGAGAATGGGATTGCGGGTAAGAGAGATACCTGTTAAGCTTATCTATAAAGATATCACAAAGCATTTCAAAGGTATTTTGGAAGACCCGGATACAAGATTGCGGTATTACAAAGCTGTCATAAGAAAAGAACTTGCTGATACTGAGCATCGTAACGTACCTGTGTGCAGAACCAACAAAACCCTAAGACATTGATGTTTTTCACGTTTTTAACGTTGCAGCATGACAGAAAAAAAAGACACACTTCCCAATGCCCTTTATGTACATATCCCATTTTGTGCAAGAAAGTGTAGCTATTGCGATTTCAATTCGATTGTCTCAGAAAAAGGGATTATTGACCGGTATCTCCATTCCCTTGAAAAGGAGATACGTACTATAGAAGGTCAGTATGTATTTAAAACGGTTTATATAGGGGGAGGGACACCAAGCGTTTTAACTGAAACGCAGCTCGAAAAACTACTTTTTAGCATGAGTCGCCATATTCCGGTTTTTGAAGTACAGGAGTACACCGTCGAAGTAAATCCTGGCACACTGACTGAAAACAAGGCTGCGTTGTTAAAAGAATATGGTGTGAATCGCATCAGTTTAGGTGTTCAATCGTTTCAGGGTGACCAATTGAAGCTTCTTGGGCGTATTCATTCGAGTGATGATGCCAGAAATGCCTTCACTTTACTCAGGATAAAAGGGTTTAAGAATATTAATATTGATTTAATATTTGGGTGCCCGGAACAGTCTCTCGATACCTGGAAAGAAGACTTAAGGACGGCAGTTGAATTGAATCCTGAACACATATCAACATATGCCCTCACGTACGAAGAAGGAACACCACTCTCGATGGATTTGAAGAATAAGGTTATCCATAGACTGAATGAATCTACCGAATTAGAGATGTATAAAACAGCCATAGACTGTTTAACAAGTAACGGTTATTATCACTACGAGATTTCAAATTTTGCAAAAAGTGGGTGTGAGTGTTGTCACAACCATGTTTACTGGAATAACAAGGGTTACGTTGGCGTAGGGGCTGGGGCATATTCCTTTCTTCATGCGGTAAGGACTTCGAACGAGAAAAATGTGTTTACCTATATCAATGGAATAAATGAAAATAAAGACATAAAATCTTTCGGCGAGTGTTTGCCGGATGACAAATTTGCATCAGAAACCGTCATTATGTCTTTGCGGTTACGTAAAGGCATATCAAATGCCGATTTTTATGAGCGTTTCGGTTATAAGATCGAAGAGCAATTTGGAGAACAAATAAAAAGATTAATGAACTATGGATTGGTTAGTTATGACGATGAAAGGCTGAAACTCACGAAAAAAGGCTTGTTTGTTGCAGATACCGTAATGACAGAGTTTCTTTAGGATTTTTTGTTACTTTTATTGGGGAGTTATTAAATTGGTAAGCGCTACAGAAATTAAAAGGGGTACCGTAATAAAAATGGACGGTGAATTATATTTGGTGGTTGATTATCAACACGTAACTCCAGGAAACTGGCGTGGTATGGTACAGGCAAAACTAAAGAGTTTGAAGCAGGGAAGCGTGGTTCAAAAACGGTTCCGGTCTACTGATAAAATAGAGGATGTGTTTCTGGATCATCGGGAGATGGAGTATCTGTATAAGGACGGAGATAATTATTGCTTCATGGATACGGAAAATTATGAGCAAATATTGTTGCCGAAAGAGGCGGTTGAAGATGCCATGCCTTACATGATCTTAAATAGTAAGGCAAAAATAGCCTTTTATGAGGGGAAGGCGATTTCGGTAGAATTACCAACGTCGGTTGTTTTAAAAATTGTCGAAACAGACCCAGGCATGAAAGGGGATACCGTCGTGAATGTTTATAAGCCCGCAAAAATGGAGACAGGGCTTATGGTAAAGGTTCCTTTATTCATCAATAGTGGCGAAATGATTAAGGTGGATACGAGAACAGGCGAGTTCCTTGGCAGGGAATAGCTCTCAGGAGACAGCAGGCAAAGGGTAATAAATTTCCATTGCCGTTGCCAATTGCCTGCGGTCAACCGCTTCCTGCCTATTGCTTTTTTGATCGCGGCTATGTCATCGTATAGAGTTATATAAAGGACCAGGGTTAGATATGCGCATAGAGGAATCTATCAAGATCTACGGTGCGAAGATAGATGAATTGTTAAAAGATATCATCCCACCAGACCGAAACGATTATTTAAGTGAGCCTATATGGCACCACATGAGAACAGGGGGGAAAAGGGTAAGACCTGCACTCTGTTTGATTACCTGTGAGGCATTGGGAGGGAATCATCATGAGGCTATCAATTTTGCACTTGCCATAGAGGCTATGCATAATATGTTTCTCATCCACGACGATATTGAGGACGGCGACACGGTAAGACGTGATCAGCCTACGGTATGGGTAAAATATGGTACGGCCAATGCCATTAATGCAGGAGATTACCTTCTTGCATGTGCCTATAAAACTACATTGGCAAGTCCCATATCATTAGAAAAAAAGATAAAATTATTGCAGGTACTTACCTCGACCTATGAAAAAACCGTGGAAGGTCAGGCGCTTGACATCAACGCAAGGGCTGCGGAAGATTTCTCCGTCGCTAAATATATGGAAATGGTAGAGCTCAAGACAGGTTACTATCTTGCGTGTGGTATGGTTGGTGGGGCTATTGTATCCGGTGCTTCGGAAAAGGTTTTGGAAAAGATATGGATGCTTGGCAAGACGATGGGCCCTGCATTTCAGATCCGGGATGATTTAATTGACCTCACACACGGCAAGGGACGCGGGGGGGTTATCGGTTCCGATGTGAAGGAAGGCAAGGCAAGCTTTTTATACTCATATGCATTACAGGTTGCTTGTGCGGAAGACAAAAAACATTTGCGTAACATTATGTTAAAACCCAGGGATGAAACAACAGATGCCGATATACAATGGGTGCTGGGTGTATACAATAACTACGGTGCAATAAAACATGCCCAGGCATATGCGGAAGATTTGGTAAAACAGGCTTATAAGACGATTGATGAGATTCCCGTTGAAAACAAGGCGATATTTAAAGAGATCGCGTCTTTCATGGCACAACGGATGTCCTGATAATGGAATTTCAGATTTTTTAAACGTTCGTTATGTAATATTGCATGTGTATTCTTGCTCAATAATCACGAATTATATTGGAGAATAAAAGAAGATGGTGATGATAGGAAAAAAAATACCGTTCATATCGATTGCAGGTACCTTTGTGTTTTTATCTCTCTATGGTTGTGGTAAAAAGGAGGTATCTGAAAATGTCGAAGTTGTGAATAGGGAGGTAGTAAATGAAGAAGGTTCTGCTACCAAGGAGACTAAGAAAGAAGTTGTGCTCCCGGAAAAAATGACCGCAGCAGAGTATTACAACTATGGATTGGAAAGTATTAAAAAAGGCGGTTTTGACGATGCGATTGCAGCATGGGAGAAGGCACTGGAACTCGAACCGACCATGGTGAATGCGTATGAAAAGCTTGCTAAGGCATATTATACCCAAGCCAGATTTGATAAAGCAGGTGCGATATATAGAAAAGAACTAGAGTTGAAGCCAGATGACCCGATGATATATTATAGCCTGGGTGTTGTCTATCGTATGAATGAACAATTTGAAGACGCAGTTAAGATGCAGACAAAAGCCTTATCATTAAATCCCAATCTTGCTCAAGCATATAACGAACTCGGGTTAACGTATTGTAAACAGAAAAAATTGGATGAGGCCATCACTGCCCACAAAACAGCATTAGAACTTGATCCGAAGTTAGGAACTGCTCACAATTACCTCGGTGT
>JAUPKS010000314.1 GCA_030837315.1 Planctomycetota bacterium | reverse complement strand
CGAATTACCACGAATAAAAAATAAAAAACACTTGTCCACAGATTACACTGATTTCCACTGATTGTTTTTCTTTTCTTCTGCTTTTTCCACTCTTCCTTTGTTTTTCTCTTACCTTCTCACCCTCTTACCTTCTCACCTTCTATCTTTTCTTCATCCTTCATCCTTCATCATTCCATTCCAGCCTTAAATGATACTTCTTTGCCAGGCGCTCATAACGCTGCCGAACTTCCTCCTCAGGTATTTCTACCAATTTTTTTGCTGCTTTTTCGATCATTTTTTTGTCAATCGGCTTTTGAGGGTCGAACCATGACGATTCGCCATCCAATTCTTTTGTAAGCAGTTTTCGGTCTGTTTCATATTCACAAAGTATTGCCAACGCTGCCAATGCGGCGGTACGCACTTCGGCATTTTTATCGTGTCCTTTCGGTTCCGGTGCGTAAAAATAACCCCCCTGCTTAAGCTAATCCTGAAACCGAGAGATTTTCCTTATAATTCCATGGTAACCAATTTTCCGGTTCCTGGAAAATACGTTGCGTGTTTTTTTGCAAAACGGTAAGATATTCAAATGCGTTCACCTTTGCCTGAATACAGGTTTGGATAATACTGATAAACATATCACCAATTTGAGCCCCAAATTCATTTTTAAAAAAATAAGCATTCTTACGATTTAAGATCGCCTTTTTCAATGCTCTTTCCGTAATATTGTTGTCTAATGGCGCATTTACGAAATGTAAAAATCCGGTTAATTCATTCCAACGTTTTCTCATGTAATTGATCGCCTCGCCTAACGAGCTGTTAGGTTCAACTATATTTTCCTCCATCTGTTTATCCATCCAGTCCTTAAGTTTATCCATTACCGGTTTACTCTTTTCCTGGTGAAAAGCTAACCGCTGGGCTGGCGGCAGATTTTTTTCTTTTACTAATACTTCATTGTGATATACTTGCCTCAGACTTTCAAGTACAAATCGGCATTGCGGTTCAAACGAGTCGTATATCTCCACAAATTTTCGCCGACCATGAGCCAGGCAATTAACCAGATGCGTAAAAAAACCCTTTGCCAGGTTACGAGAAAGTCCATCACACATCTGGATCGGTGGGCCTAGATTTTTGGCTCGTTTTTTTAATACCTCTGCTAAGTTCTCTCCTGCATGCTTGGTCCCACTAAAATACAGGACGATCTCTCGCCCTCCAACTATAGAAACTATCCCGCTGGTAAATGTCCCTTTACGAGTTCTTCCTTCCTTTTTGGCTTTTATGTGTGATAATATTTTTACTCCGGTATCATCATTATATATTATTTTCCCCTGCCCTGCCAATCGCATTAGCGCTAAATGAACCGGATATATCCGATTGGCCGTCCTCTCGATTATGTCCCATATGGTTGAAGCTGGTAACGGAATGGCAAAATTGTTCTGAAAATTCTCTAACCGATTGAACGCAAATCCGTTACCATATTTTAGCAGGGCCAGCATGGAGCCTGTCTCTTCGCTATATTTCTCCTCCCCGGCTTGCGCCGGAAGAGGAGCACTATATACCTTACTGCAACTCGCACATCTTAACCGCTCTAACTCATATACCGTCCCCGTCACTGGAGGATGAGATATGAGACGTACTTCTCTGCATGGCGTTAACTCATACAGCTTGCCTTTCCCACAGCCGGGGCACAGCGAACCTACGCGTAAATCCCCATGAGATATTTTCTTTTGCTCTAATCCTTTATAAGCGGATGCTCCGTTTTTACCGTGACCTTTTTTCTTTTTATTATCTGGCGGTGCGAAAGAGTCCGATTCCTCTCCAGAGGCGTTATCCTTATCCACCGCTTTCTCTTCTTTTCCTTTTTCTGATTCGCAACACTCCGATTCTTTTACTCCTACTACCGCTTTCGTCTTTTCCGTCTTTATAAAAAATAACCGCTTTAGCCGCTTGATTGATATATTTTTCTTCTCCAAAAGCCAATGTAACTTAAAAAAAGTCGTCAACAACCACTTTAATATTTCATAATCCTGCTCTGTTAAGGTTTTGGATTCGATGCGTTCTAATATTTCATCACCATCTTTATCTGTTATTTCTATCATTGGGCGATCCGATTTTTTCTCCTTCTCCTTTTTCTGCCCTCTTAAGAGTTCCTGTCCTTTCTGCCTTGATTTACTCATTTCTTTATTTGTTCAATTGCTCCCGGTAAAATTTTGTCAGTGGATATAACCAGATGCTTTTAAGCGGCAATTTATATTCCTTTTTGCTATCCAGTTTACCCCGACCTTTTGTATCTCCTACATACTTCCAGTTGGCTGCCTGGTAACACGTACCCTTAAAACGCTCCTTTTCCACAAACGTTTCCAATAGGTACACCGGATGATTGTATTTGTCCATAAAATCCATTCCTATACGACGGCATATCCTCCCAAGGATGTAACTGGCAAGGTGTTTTATACCTACCCAGGGTAGAATCAAAAATCGGTTGTTGTTGCTTATCAACGATAAATTCCTTATGCGGGTGCTGGCATCCCACCCGATTAGGGTGTCACGAGGTTCTACTTTCCATGCACTGGCTCCAAACATCACACAGCTTAATACACGCTCTGATTTGTCTAATACCAAATACTTGAGGTTTTCTCCTACCGTCCCACTCCAACCCAAATAGTGGTAGGCCGATATATAATATTTAAATAAATCCAATTCATATCCTCTTTCAACCATCCTGATTTCTATCGGATAGAATTCCTTTAACTCTCCGATAATCGGGTTCTTTTCATGAAGCATCGGTATCAATGGCCGTTGAACATATACTCCTTTCTTCCTCGTCCGGCGTAGCGGTAATTGGATGTACCCACGTTGCTCCACTTTTCTCAAATAGGACCGGCATGCCATATCTTTCATTTGGCCCGTCGGGCTCAGCCAATCCCATTTTTTGCATAACTCCCGGGACAGACGACTCCTACACCAACCGGGATTTTCTATCAGCAGCTTTTTGATTGATTCGATATCCTCAGCTATGACTGGCCGTCCCTGTATTATTAGCTCTTTAGATTCTTTGGACTCTTTAGACATACATATACTATAGCATAGTCTTTAAAATGAGTCCAGTGATTTTAACCATTTTTTTATTTTAGCGCCCTCCACGTTTCTATCCCTTCCGCCTCTTGCGGATTACCGTTCCAGATTAATAACTGCAACTGGGGCGCCGTTAACTTTATGACCTTTATGTCCCCTCCGGCGCCAGTCCCAGTTCTTTTTCCATCTTTAGCGCCTGGCCACCATTTAAAGATACCTTTAGACAATCGTTTTACAAATAACCAAAAACCCTGCCCATCGTATAATAGTATCTTGATCGTTTTACCGCGTTTATTCCTGAATATGAACAAACTTCCACTGTATGGATCACGCTCTAATTTCTTCCGGCAAATCCCAGCCAATCCGTCTATCCCATTTCGAAGGTCTATCGGCTCCACGGCTACATATATACGCATATGTGGTGTAATCTGAATCATTTTCTCCCTTCCCTCTTCCCTCTTCCCTCTTCCTTGATTCTCAATCCTTCAATTTTTCATTCTTCACCAAACTTTCGCATATCCGCGTGATGTCAAACGTAACTCCATGCGTCGAATATACACGTAACTGCGTACCATCACTCCGAATTATTTCCATTATACACGGGGAAATGCATCCCATGCCCCTTCTTCCCACTGTGAGAGAGGGACTACTTACTTTTAATTCTAAAAAACCTCCTGCTTCACTCGAATCGGATATATTCTCCACATTCCAATTCCCCATCCGCTTTTTTAAATCCACATAACTTAATCCTAATCTTTTTGATACCCGATGCACGGAAAACGTTTCTGCTAATTTCACCGCTTCTGCCCATAGCTCGTCTGGTATTCGATCCTTTGGGCTTTTCTTGCTTTTTCGCCATTTATCAAATTTGTTAAATAATTGCTCTATCTCTTCTTGCGAACCACTTATAACGGATACGTTCATTGATTACCTCCTTGTTCATCGCTTTTTACTTAAAGGAGATAATCATACCGGTAAATTCAGCTTATGTCACGCACCAGTACCGAAAGGACACCGCAAGGCATGGCACAAGTTCCGAAACCCCTGGTACAAATAGCGCAACTCCTGGTACAAATAGCTCAAGCCCTGGCATAAGTACCGCAAGCCATGGCACAAATAGCGCAAGCCATGGCACAAGTTCCGCAAGCGTTTTCATCCCATTCTACCCCCGCCGCGTTAATAATCAAGGCTCTTCAAAAAAGCATAAAACAATTATGAAAATAAAACGAATAAAAGGAGAACAAATATGAATGTAAATCCAAAAACAATAATAACATTGATTGGAGAAAGTTCTGTTGGTTTTACCAACGCCAAAGATAATGAAATTATCTTAAACCAGATCATCGAAAAGGGTTATAACAGCGCTAAAATGGATGTATTATTGGCACTCAATGCCAAAGCGGATGAAAAATATCATAATTTCGAAGTAAAACATGGCGAGCGTATCCAGGCAACCCTGGATTTGGAGGCAAAACTCACCGAAGAAATGAATTATTACGCCAATGATCGTAAACTGGCCTTCCAGGTCTTCGGAGGAGAACAAGACATAGCCATACGTAACCAATTGGGCATCGATATGCCCCTTAAAAAAAGTTTATACGGTTTCATCGAGCAAGCCCAACAATTTTATGAGACCATTTTTAAGAAAAAAGAGATATTGTCACGCTTAGATGAGTTTGCCATGACCGCCGAAAAAATACAACTCAGATTAAATGGACTTTCGGCATTGCGGGTTTTGGACGATATCCAGGAAAACAAGAAAGGTCTTGCCGCCATCGCCCGAAGAGAGCGGACTGAATCATATGATGAATTAAGGATAGCCTGGGGTAAATTTAAAACCGTCTGTCTTATCGTCTTTAAAAAGAAT
Organism: Planctomycetota bacterium; assembly: GCA_030837315.1. GTDB lineage: Bacteria > Planctomycetota > Brocadiia > Brocadiales > Brocadiaceae > Brocadia. The sequence continues at coordinate 910 of JAUPKS010000314.1, read as the reverse complement.
CAAGAGCACTTGAAGATGTTAAATATCAAGCCGCCGGCGGTAAGAACCACCAAGGGAACAGCAAGTAAAAATTCCAATACCACCACGGTAAAGGTTGAAATGCCGGCCGATATGGAGTAACAGCCGTTACAGTTTAGAAGGTAATTTACTCTGCCAGGAGAGTGATGATGGTTTTGCGCAGTTCCTCTCCTTTCAGGTCAAAAGAGCGTAAAAATCCTTTCTTATCGATCAACCAGAGGGAAGGAATCGAATTGACCCTATAGCGTACCACCGTGGGATCGTTCCAGACCTGGCCGCTGCAAGACATCTTCCATTCCAGGTTGTTTTTTATGATATATTCTTTTAATTTCTGTTCATTGGAATCCAGGCTAATACCAATTATTTCAAAGCCTTTGGTTTTGAATTCCCCGTAGATTTTTATTAACTCCGGCATTTCCTCCCGGCAGGGCTCGCACCAGGTGGCCCAGAAATCCAACAGCACCACTTTTCCCCTTTGTTTTAACAGGGTAAAGTCGTCGCCGTTCAACAATTTCACTGAAAAAGGTCTGGCCGGGTTTCCCAGGCCGACAGCCACTTTGATAGTTTCGATGATTTCGTAAAATCGCTCTTCCTTTGCCAGTAAGTCGTACTGTTTGTCGGACAGGATGCGGTAACTGATGAATCCCCGGCTCACCGCATCTTGAAGCGCATCCAACGCATCATCTTTACTGCCCATTCTCAAGCACACATGCATGATGTTGATGGCGTCCCAGGGGGATTTGGATTTGGCAATGTTATCTTTTTTCCGGGCTGTTTCCAGGGCTTCTGGCAATTTGCCCCAGCGGAACAGCAGGTCGAACCTGGCGGCCAGTAGTTCTTCGGTTTCACCGGACCGTTTTATTTCCTCATCGATAAACGCCAATGCATCATT
>JAUPKS010000313.1 GCA_030837315.1 Planctomycetota bacterium | reverse complement strand
TTTCGCTTTACTCAACCCAAACGTGGAAGGCACTGATTGAAGGAATTAAAGAATGGGTAGATACAAAGGAAAACTTAAAAGGGTTATTTAAGTGATGGATGAATATCTGAATAAAATAGAAAAAAATCCTACCCATCTTTTACAGATTTTATTCCAGGTTGGAATGTCGCCTGTGCATTTCATTCTCAGAGCTGTTCAGTCTTTTTACCAGAGAAAGAATGATTCCATCTAAATATACGAGACATGCCTGCTCAAAGAGCGTGCTTCGAAACTGGACGGATCCACTGTCATTATGGCCCGTACTTACTTCCTGTACGGGCAATTCAATAACAATGTCTGCCTGCCCGGCAAGGGGGGAAGTTCTATGGGAGGTTACAGCGACTACTCTGGCATGGGCCTTTCTTGCCAATCCTGAAATATACCGGGTAATATGTGTACTGCCCGAACTGCTGCAGGCTATCAATAAATCTCCCCTGTCAATATTCGGGGTTGTTGCATCGCCAACACAATAGGCATTTAAACCGATATGGGTAAGCCGCATAGCGAAGGTGCGAGATACCAGTCCTGATCGCCCCTGGCCTGTAACAAACACACTTTTTGCAGTGAGAATTTGCGATGTAAACTCTTCGTAAGCTTTCTCATCAATCTTTTCAAGCACCGAGTGGATTTCATCCAGAATAATGTGTGTAATTACCTTAATACCCAGGGAGTTTCCCCCGATCTTCAATTCATGTTCCTTTAAAAAATTTGAAATTCCTTGCCATGAAATTATCACAAGGACAAGGTCAGTAGATGCAGCAGGTCATACCATCTTTGGAAATCTCGGCCAAACTAGTAGAATTTTATCATGATCTATCCTTTATTTCAAGAAATCATATCTTCTAGCCGCCTATCCTTTCAGACATTTATTTTTGTTGCTCTCCGTAATGAGCTGTGTTAGAATTTCTTCCATTTGAGTATCGTAAGGAAATAAAATCTATTTTTCTATCTATTTAAAAAGGAGTTTTTCGTGGGAGTCTTTCTAGGTAAACTCATTAGCATTTACGAAATTGCGTTGCTTATTAGAATCGTACTCTCGTGGGTACCGCACAATCCATATAATCAGGCCATACAATTTCTTTATAAAATTACCGACCCCGTATTGAATCCTGTCCGAAAACTTATTCCACCCTTTAAAGGTATAGATTTTTCTCCCGTGATTGTGTTTGTTGGTTTAGGTTTTGTCAAACGGATTGTGGGGGGGGTATTTTGAATTACAGCATTTCACGAAGCACATGATAAATACACCTATAACGCCGCATAATCGCAACCAAATTGCCACCCTTAATTCCACTCCTTCGCAAGGTGGAATAAAAAAGCTCATTGTAATGGATGTAGATGGTGTCCTGTTTAAAGGTCAATTTATTTTACATCTGGCACGTTTTCTTGGGACAGCAGTTTACATCCGAGCGGCGATATTGTGTCTTCTTTTTAATATGAATAAGATATCTATTCAGGAGTTGATTGCACGGGTATATGCGCGTTTTCATGGCGTTATGCTTCATCATGCCCATATGGTTTATAAAAATATTCCCCTGATAAAAAACGCAAGAGAAACGATTGAGACGTTGCGTAATCACGGATATTTCGTGGTCCTTATCAGCAGTGGCGTGCCGGATCTCTTTGTGAAAGACCTTGCGGCAAGCTTGTCGGCGAATGACGGATATGGTTTAGAGATTGGTATTCATAACGAGCAGTTAACGGGTGATGTGTTCGGACAACTTTTTAGATCCGAAGGGAAGAAAGGCATAGTTGAAGAACTATTGATAAAAAACAATCTTACATGGCAGAATACGGTTGTCCTCGTGGACGATCGTAACAACCTCGATATCATGCATAGAGCGGGTATTACTATCGGTGTGAACGCACATTATGCCGTACGACAGCGTGCACAGCACTTAATTGATAGCGGGAATCTGTCAGAGGTGCTGGATATCATGGATATCGAAGATGCCGATACGTCTAAGACGTTGTTTGCAGGTATGCGCAAGCAATTTACACACTCATGGTATCAGGAAATCCGGAGAAAATTCTTACATATCCTCATCGCTTTTGTGCCCCTATTTTCGGGTTTCGTTTTCAATACAACACTCCTGATACTTTTTTCCTTATTGATTGTTTATATGATCTCCGAGTGTCTGAGGGTCAATGGTTATTCTTTTCCCCTGCTCGGCGGCATAACCAGGTCAAGTATCCGCAGGTTAGAGGAACGTGGTTTTGCCTTTGGACCGGTAACCTTGGTTTTGGGCGCTATTCTGTCCACACTGTTTTTTCCTATGGTTATTGCGAGCACAGTCGTATGGATTGTTGCCTTTGCTGATACAGCTGCTACGATAGTTGGCAGGAGCCTGGGTAACCACCGAATTCCTTATAACGTCAAAAAGAGTATCGAAGGCTCTTTAGCTGCCTGGATTGTTGCCTTTTTTTGTGGATGTATCTATTTGCCTCTTCTCCCGGCTTTGCTTGCCGCATCCTTTTCTAGTGCCATTGAGTCATTACCTCTGAGATCGCTGGATAATTTACTTATGCCTCTGGGGACAGGAATTATATTGTTGTGCCTTGGATACTCATAACTATTTACTAGAATAAACGCTCTCAAAAAAAACGTTTCTGACCAATTACTATTGCAAAACTATTTAGACAGACTCAGGATTAAGACAATGATACAGACAAACAACATATCACATAAAAAACCTGAACTGGTTGCGCCTGCGGGGGATCTTGAAAAGCTCAAAACGGCGGTCGAATACGGTGCAGATGCGGTCTATGCAGGCGGAGAGGGTTTTAACCTGCGTATGGGTGCTACCAATATGACATTACAAGAAATCAAAGAGGGCACTGCCTGGGTTCACGAGCGAAAGAAAAAAATTTATATCACATTAAACATCTTTGCGCGTAATTATCATATTCGGGGTATACGTTCTTATTTAGAAAAACTTGCTGAAATCCCGGTAGATGCTGTAATCGTTTCTGACCCCGGTGTTTTCTTAACGGTAAGAGAAATTGCCCCCCATATTCCAATTCATCTTAGTACACAGGCGAATACGACCAATGCAAAATCAGTTGAATTTTGGCATAGACAGGGCGTGAAGCGGATGGTACTTGCCAGGGAATTAACCCTGGGGGAAATTCGAGAAATCACGAGCAATGTTCAAGCAGAAACTGAGGTGTTTGTGCATGGCGCCATGTGCATGTCATATTCCGGACGTTGTCTCCTGAGTAGTTTTATGTCCAACCGGCATGCAAACCTGGGAGACTGCTCCCATTCGTGCCGATGGCCGTACGTTTTGAAAGAGGAAAAACGACCAGACGAAACATATCCTATTGTGGAAGATGAGAGCGGCACATTTATCCTGAGCTCCAAGGATCTTTGCATGATTCAGCATATTCCGGAATTGGTTCATGCAGGAATTGCGGCGTGGAAAATCGAAGGTCGTATGAAGAGCCCGTATTATGTTGCCGCCGTGACAAGGATATATCGGGAGGCGTTGGATCGTTATTTTGCAGATCCCCATGGATACGCATATGATCCAAAGTGGTTATTGGAGCTTGAGAAGGTTAGCCATAGGGAATACGGAACAGGATTCTTTTCCGGAAATCAAGGATATAATAGCCAAACAACGCATCCTGGAACTATTTACATTAAAGAATATGATTATCTCGGTATGATTAATAATGTCCTTTCCAATGATGTGGCTGAGGTATTGGTAAAAAACAAGATTTTGGGTAACACGTCCATAGAAATAATGGGAAGACGTTTGAGTGAAGATTTTACCCAGGTATTGTTCGATCTCAGAAATGAATACAATGAGTCGATTAAAACTGCACACGTTGGACAAAAGGTGCGTATAAAAATGTCGCGCCCCGTTCATAAATATTTCATGCTGAGGAAATGCGGATGATGAAGACGGTAAAGAACGTTGCGAAGAACATGGGTGGTGTTTGTATTATAATTATTGGTTGTATGATGATTTTTACACCAGGCCCGGGACTATTCACAATCTTAGCTGGATTATATATCACGAATTTTCCCGGAAAGCCTATGCTTGTTAGCAAGTTGAGAAAGACAAATTTTTATAATAGATATATCGTTAAGATGGAATCAAAAATAAAGGCTAAATTAAAAAGAAAGAAGATATAGTGAAGAATGAATATTAAAATACGTATCTGCCTGCTTCTCGCTATTTTTGTATCAGGATGTAGTTCTCAAGGATTTTTTAAAAAAATATCCCCATTTAAAAACAAAGAATCAGCCCTTGAACCAAAAAAGGGCACACAATCTTCTGGTATACAGAAAGCTGAAGAAATATTTGTCTGCGCTGGAGACATCGATGTTACTTACAAAAAGTTGGGTGAGGTAAGTCTGGGCGAGTTCGGTTTCACAGGTAATGACATTTTGGCTTATAAAATGAAGGAAAAGGCCCGTGGGGTGAACGCTCAGGCAGTAATTAACGTTCAATATGACACGGGAGCTTCAAAAACATGGCAAGGTTACGGAGAATTAGGGGGTACTGATTACGGTGTCAGGCATACATCGTGGTGTAAGGGTATGGCAGTTGTATTTTTAGAATCCTATAACCCTGTGGGATTGCTGTTGTGTAATCTTACGAATGAGAATCGGGAATGGTTTGGGTATAAAAAATCACAAAACGGTGTAATTGTCGTTAATGTTATGCCGGGAAGCATCGCGGCAAATGCCGGTATTAAGGTAGAAGATCTTATCATAGAATGGAATGGTGAGAAAATTGAAAACAAGAATCACCTGAGACAAATAATAGAAAAAACTGCAGGCAAGGAAACAAAACTCAACTTACTGCGTGCAGGAGAAATCAAAATAGCAACCTTATCTGTACCGGTAACCGGACTAAGACAAGTTGTGTCGTCTGAGTCTAAATCCTCGCATGCATCCCCAATGGAAAAGAGTCCTACCATTGAAAAGGAAGAATTTGTCCAGGATAAGCTTAGTTCAAATACCCCCGATGTACACAACGAAATAGGCGATCTTTATTTGCGAAAAGGGATGTACGATGAGGCAATGGCTGAATATAAAAAGGCCATCGAAGTAGACCCAGATTACGCTATTGCCCATTTCAACCTTAGTATTGTATATGATAAAAAAGGTATGAAAGAAGAAGCCGATGAGGAGTACGCAACGTACAAAAGGTTAAAACCCAAACGAAAATAATATATTTATCTCTTAATTCATCTTCTCCTTTTGTACCAGGTACTAAAGAATTTCTTTTGTCATTTACAAAAACCACGTATCGAGAGATTAAATGAAACGCATTTTACTCTCTTTAACACTTGTCGTATCTATCATACGCCTGTCGCCCGCTGCAGAATTACTGAAAAACGGTGATTTCGAAACGGGGGACACTACGGGATGGAAGTATTGGGAAACCTATCCGTGGGATGGCGATGGTGCCCCGGTGGAATCGCCTACTCATATAACCATTGCCATTCCAGGTACGATAGGAACTCCTATACCACTCACCATAAGCGGTTTCTTTGCCCTGACACAGCAGGTAGCCTCCAGCGGAACTGCGCGAGGCGGGCTATATCAGGAAATTAAAGTAATAGGAAACACCCCTTACATTTTAACTGGTTATATGGCATTCTATGGCGACGATATTGGGGATATAACGATCGTAGGAATCCTGGACGGTTCTTGGAATCCGGCGCTTGCCTTTACCGCGATACATAAAAATTATATCGGGGGCAATGCTGTTTCACCATGGACAGAAATTTCTCTTATGATTATTCCATTAAAAGATGTAATCACCGTTTTTACAGAGACACGACAGGATTGGATGCATGGAAATGTTTCCGGATGGTATGATAATCTTAGTTTAAGACCCGTTCCGGAGCCCACAAAACTTTTTCTGTCACAAACCCCTAAGGACAATTCAATATCCAAAGAAAAACAACCTTCCAAATAGAGACAAGATGTATCTTTGTATCCAAACGGCTTTTTCCCGGTGAGCATATTTGTTAGTAGCCCTCTTTAATCATAGTCGGTTGAAAAAAGAAAAATTTGTAGTACAATTAAAGTACGAATAGCTCTTCCCAATGGCTGCTAAAATAAATATTGCTAACATATCTTTTGCATTTTGTGTCTTTCTTGTGTGCCACGACACACTTTTGGGCTGACGCACTTCTGTGCCATGACACACTTTTATCTATTTAATGTAAATAATTTCTACCGGTTGTATATAAGGTTTTTTTGATTATCAATGATTGGAATTTCAAACGGGGCAACGTGTTATAGCGAATAGTCTTTATGGAAATTTTCTTTTGTCTGTGTCTGGCATCTATATTGCGCTCTATTCCCACAAGACCAACTCATAACAAGCCAATAGTTCTTTCTCAGCTGAGTTTTTTTAAAAGCTGTATCCTGAATTAAAAAGGGCTACAGTTCGAAATCACACTCGAAAACAAAGGATATGCATCCTTTCCCATGCATATCCACAATTATCTTATATCTTAGGTATATTTTTACTTCACAACCTTTGCTGAATGCAACCATTGACTAGCAAATCGCTTACACAATGAGCCAGGCAATGATGAAATGGTGCAGATAGTGCTTTGTTAGGCCAGGATATATTCCTCGGTGAGGTGACGACCCATGAGTGAAAGACCAAGACCCCTTATTCGAATGGCAATTGCGTGTTTCTTCTTTCTTATCGCAGTTACGCTTAACATTTTATTGCCACGTTATTGGCAAAATATACCGGAAGTAGTAAAGCATCTGCTTCTCCTCTTTAGTGCCATAATGTGTGTTCACCTGATTGAGTATGCATACCTGTGGTGGGAAATTTTTGGGCATATACGAAGCATTTTGAAAGAAACTCTTCAAGCTACGCATCAGCTCATTGATGATAATAGAAACTCACTGGAAAACTCTTTACAAACCACCAATCGACTTATCGGGTCGGCAACGACCTGCGGGCTAACGAACATCTATTGTTCCCGTAAAGACGTAAAGGGTGATATATATGATGCCATAGAAAACGCCGAAAAACGGGTATGGCTTCTCGGCATCACGTTCTCCGAAAATGTTCATCTCGATGAATTGCTATCCACGCTGAACGCGAAATTAGCACGGGGAATTGATATCAAGATACTGCTCGTCGATGCACTTCGAAGTTCCGCGGTCTTTAGAACATTGCTTGAAAGCACTGCGTATGAGGCTGCAAAGATTGTTAATGCTGATAGGGCGAAAACACAAGCAACGGACGATCCATACTTCCATCAACGGCTATACAGCGATTTTACCCACGTCTGTGACAGGCTCAAAAGCTATCCAAATATTGGAACTACGGTCAGATTTTATACCCATACTCCAACCTGCTGGATGATGATTATTGATAACACAGCTCATTTTCAACCCTATA
>JAUPKS010000312.1 GCA_030837315.1 Planctomycetota bacterium | reverse complement strand
GTTAAGCTTGTAATGCAAATTCGCCACCACGATAACGCATTATTTATGGACAGCATGAACAATTTTTGGTATTTTTCTTCCAGGTAGTTTTTTGAAAATATCACTGTGTTTTGTTATGATAGGGACGAAGCATTTGATCTCATATAGTTTTGACAAGGTCAGGACAGCTTCTTCAATAATACAAGCAACGGATGAGCACTAAGGAGACGATGTTATGAGCAATGGACATATTTCAAAGATTAGTGAAGAACTCAATCTCACAACAAAACAAGTACAGGCAACGGTTGTACTCCTTGAGGAAGGCGCTACCGTGCCCTTCATTGCCCGATACAGAAAGGAAGCCACGGGTTCGCTGGATGAGGTTGCCATTACAGCCGTACGTGATCGGCTCGATCAGCTCAGGGAGCTGGATAAACGGCGTGAAGCTATTCTTAAATCGCTGGAGGAGCGGGGGCAACTTACCGATGAACTAAAGGAGAAAATCCATGCAACAGAGACGATGACGGTACTTGAGGATATCTATCTGCCCTATCGGCCAAAACGCCGCACCAGGGCAACCATAGCCAGAGAAAAAGGGTTAGAACCTTTATCCCAGCGTATTTTCGTCCAGGACGATATCGATCCTTGTGCTGTGTCAGCGGCCTTCGTGAATGCGGAAAAGGGGGTCAATTCTGTTGAGGATGCCCTTGGAGGGGCTCGTGACATTATAGCTGAATGGGTCAATGAAGAACAAAATTCCCGGGCAAAAATCCGTGAACTTTTTATGACACAAGGCGTCTTCAGGACAAAGGTAATTTCGGGTAAGGAAGAGGAAGGGATGAAGTATAAGGATTATTTTGATTGGGAAGAGTCTGTATCAACAGCCCCATCCCACAGAATTTTAGCGATGAGGCGTGGGGAAAAAGAAGGATTTTTGAGCCTGCGGGTAACTCCTCCTGAGGAAGATGCCATTGCTGTCCTTGAATCGCTCTTTGTGAAAGGAAATGGGGCATCCGCCCAGCACGTTAAAATGGCAGTGCATGACAGCTACAAAAGACTTCTGTCCATATCAATGGAAACGGAGGTACGCCTGGAGACAAAGAAAAGAGCGGATGAAGAAGCAATCAGTGTCTTTGCCGCAAATCTCCGGCAACTTTTGCTGGCGCCTCCGTTGGGGCAAAAAAACGTTCTTGCCATCGACCCTGGATTTCGTACGGGATGTAAGGTTGTCTGCATGGACAGACAGGGAAAACTGCTGCATACCGAGACAATATATCCCCATCAGTCTGAAGAAAGAACTTCGGAGGCAGCAGCGAAGATTATAAGCCTTTGTGAAAGATTTGGCGTGGAGACTGTTGCTATAGGAAACGGCACCGCCGGAAGAGAAACCGAGGCATTTGTAAGAAAACTCGATCTGCCCGAAAGGATTCAAATAGTAATGGTAAACGAGAGTGGCGCATCTGTTTATTCCGCATCAGATGTGGCTCGTGAAGAATTTCCGGACCAGGACGTGACGGTGCGTGGATCTGTATCTATTGGCAGAAGGCTTATGGACCCCCTGGCAGAGTTGGTAAAGATAGAACCAAAGTCCATTGGCGTTGGGCAATACCAGCATGATGTGGATCAGGGAGTCCTGAAACGCAGTCTGGATGACGTAGTTATGAGTTGTGTAAATCTTGTTGGTGTTGAGGTCAACACCGCCAGCAAACAACTGCTTATGTATGTGTCTGGTTTGGGGCCACAACTGGCAAAAAACATCGTTGAGTATCGGAATGAACATGGCCCTTTCCGGTCCAGAGAGGACCTGAAAAAAGTAAGTAAATTGGGGACAAGGGCATTTGAACAAGCGGCTGGCTTTCTGCGCATCGGGGACGGAGAAAACCCTCTTGACAGAAGCGCCGTGCATCCCGAAAGCTATCACATCGTCGATGCCATGGCACGAAACGGTGGATGCCTAATCCTTGATTTAATGCGAGACGAGAATCTCCGGAACAAGATAGACCTCACAAAATATGTGCAAGACTCAGTAGGTTTGCCTACACTCAATGACATCGTGAAGGAATTAGCAAAACCAGGTCGTGACCCACGCGAGAAGTTCGAAGCATTTAGTTTTACCAAGGGGGTGGAAAAACTTGAGGATGTTACGCCAGGCATGAAACTCCCTGGGGTTGTGACCAACATAACAGCGTTTGGCGCCTTTGTCGATATCGGCGTTCACCAGGATGGATTAGTGCACATAAGCCAGCTTGCAGATCGCTTTGTGAAAAATCCCAACGATGTGGTCAAAGTTCATCAAAAAGTGACGGTCTCTGTACTGGAGGTGGATGTGAAAAGGAAAAGAATCTCCCTTTCCTTAAAAAAACAACCGGAGGCATAACAAGGTATGTCGATATTCGAACCATCAAAAATGCCAACCGCATCCATTACGTTAGCCAATCTTCAAATCGTAAATCCGAACCTGTTATGCTTTTTATTGCAATCATTTTGTCGTGGGTAACAAGCACAAGATTGTGCGCCATTGCTACAGCAGCAATCCAAAGGTCATTCTCATCCATTTGCAATTCCTTATCGGTAGTAGGATCGCGCCATTCTCTTATCCTCTTATTACAACTTTTTCCTTTTCGATCTCTTGGGGCATATTTGTTGAAGAGTTTTGCACGAAGGTCGGCATAATATTCGCGAGCTATGATTTCATTTATCTCCAAAGGTGTAAAATTTGAGGATAATATCTGACGAGCTTGCTCATGTTGTTCAGGTCTATTATAAGGATCTACACGAAGCCCATATTCGACCTC
>JAUPKS010000311.1 GCA_030837315.1 Planctomycetota bacterium | reverse complement strand
TGAACCTTCCTTTGCATGGCCTAACCGCTCTCGCAGATTTTTGATGGTGTTGTGCAGGCGTTCGAGTCCTTTATTCGCTGCATCTAACGCTTCATCACTAAAGTCTAATGGGCTACGGTAATGGGTAGTGAGGATAAAAAACCTTATCGTTAACGGATGGTACTTCTTAAAGGCATCCTTAAGGGTAATAAAATTACCCAGCGATTTCCCCATCTTCTGGCCGTTTACTGTGACCATGTTATTGTGAATCCAGTATCGTACAAAGGGCAATTCGTTTGCCGCCTCGCTTTGTGCAATTTCACACTCGTGATGGGGAAAGGTATTTTCCAGTCCACCCCCGTGGATATCCAATGTCTGCCCCAGGTATTTCATCGACATGGCAGAACATTCAAGATGCCAACCCGGAAAGCCTTCTCCCCATGGACTTTTCCACCGCATGATGTGAGCGGGTTCGGCCTTCTTCCAGAGCGCAAAATCAGAAGGATTTCTTTTTTCAGGATTGATTTCTATTCGGGCGCCCGCCTCAAGTTCTTCCTGTTTTCTTCCGGAGAGTTTTCCATATTCTTTAAATTTATTGACATCAAAGTACACAGAACCATTCGATATATAGGCATACCCTTTTTCAATCAACCTTTCCACGAGCTCAATTTGTTCTGGGATATGCGCCGTTGCCCGTGGTGAGATATCAGGTCGTACGTTGCTGAGTGCATCCATGTCCTCAAAATAACTTCGTGTGTATATTTCGACAAGTTCAGCAGGTTCCAGGCGTTCTCTTTGGGCACGTTTCAGTATTTTATCTTCACCGGTGTCAGCATTGTCAGTGAGATGACCAACGTCGGTAATGTTCTGTACGTAACGCACTTTATAACTCAGATATCGGAGGTAACGAACAATTACGTCAAAACTCACATAACTCTTTGCATGTCCAATATGAGGATGGTCATATACGGTAGGGCCACATACATACATGTTGACACGGCCTTCCTGTACAGGGACAAAGACTTCTTTTTTTCTCGTTAAAGAATTATAAAATTTTAGTGTCATAATCGATTTCTTAAAAAGATTCCCAATATTTTATAACAGGTTACTCATTAAAATATATCTATTAATCCTATCTTTAAGCCTTCCAGCAAGCTTGATTCAAGGGTGTTATCTTTGCCGTATGTCTTATAAAGCTGGAAGGTCTTATCCTTCAGGGTATAAATCTCTATCTCTTCCCCTTCTGGAATTACTACCCAGTATTCCTTTACACCAAATTTCGCATACAGTTTCTTCTTCTGCACCATATCCCTATAGGCACTATTCTCTGAGATTATTTCTATCACGAGGTCAGGTGCACCATGTACATTCTTTTCGCCGATAATATGGAGACTGTCCTTTGAAATGAACAGTAAGTCTGGTTGAACTACATTTTCGTTATCAAAATATACATCGTATGGTGCATCAAAGAGCTCTCCAAGGTTATTTTTCGTTATGAATTTTTCAAGGATAAATTCAAGCCTTCTTGAAATTCTTTGATGTCTCGTAACCGGAGATGTCGTCATGAGTAATTCTCCTTCGATAAGTTCATACCTCTTGTCATTTGAGATTTTGCAATAATCCTCGTAGGTATATTTTTTCGTTTCTTTTTCTACAACAATTTGTGCCATAATAAATCTCCTCACCAAATGATTTATTCGGATGGACTGTTATGACGACTAGATAGCTACTTTTTTACCAAAAGAAACCGTTCGATCCTTTTGTTGCACGCCTCAATGCCTAAGATATTGGTAATATTATAGAGTTCTGGTCCGTGTTCCCTGCCGGTTAAGGCTAAACGGACAGGCATATAAAGCCCTTTGCCATTCACTTTTGTCTCTTTTTGCACAGCCACGAAGGCCTCTTTAAAAATCTCAGGAGATAGGGTGTCCAGCTTTTGGAGTTCCCTGTAAAAGGACAAAAGGACCGACTGTGACATCTCCGACGATAAAAATTCAACATGTTTTTCACTAACGACAGGATCCTTGAAAAAGATATCTGCCTCCTGAACAATTTGAGACATACAAGACATGTTGTTTCTCACAGCATCTACTATCAAACTCAAGTGAGCTCGATCGATTTTATTTTCATCCGCAGAGATAAAACCTGCTGCTTGCACGTAAGGTATTGCCAGGTTTGTAAGCCTTTCTAAATCTGCTTCACGGGTATATTGCCCGCTCAACCAATCCAGTTTTTGCTGATCGAACACAGAGGACGCCTTGCTCATTGTGCCTATATCAAATGTGTCAATGATATCATCGATCTTAAACTTCTCCTTTTTGTTCCTTGGTGCCCACCCAAGAAGTATCATATAGTTGAGGAGCGCCTCTGGCAAATAATCCAACTTGCGATATTCAGAAATGGAAAATGCCCCGTGTCGTTTACTCAATAAGGTGCGGTCGGCGCCCATAGTAAGGGACAGATGGGCAAATTGCGGGGGTTTTTGATTTAAGGCATGAAAGAGTAATATATGACACGGTGTATTTGATAAATGGTCTTCCCCACGGATGACGTGGGTAATCTGCATCAGGGTATCATCCACTGCAACGGCGAAGTGAAACGAGGGTGTTCCATCTGACCGCATAATCACAAAATCTCCCGTCAGGCTCATGTCGAATTGGCACGTCCCTCTAATCAGGTCATCGAATACAAGCAACTCTTCTGGCACCTTGAAACGAATGGTGAAATTCAGTCCAGATGTTTCAAATGCCTTTTTTTGTATATCCGTTAAATCACGACAACGATTGTCGTATCGTGGAGGCTTCCCGGTTAGTCTGGCAATCTGTCTGCGTTCTTCCAGTTCTTCAGGGGTACAATAGCAACGATAGGCAAGACCTTCTTTTAAAAATCTCTGGCAGAAGTCATGGTAGATAGGCAAACGTTCTGACTGTAAATAGGGACCGTATTGACCGCCTACGTCAGGCCCTTCCTGCCAGGTCAATCCAAGCCAGTGCAGGTCTTCGATAAGTTGATCCATGTATTTCCTCTGAGAACGGGCAACATCGGTATCCTCAATCCTCAGGATAAAGGTGCCTTTGTGCCGTCTTGCAAATAACCAGTTAAAAACGGCCATGCGTGCATTTCCGATATGTAAGAGACCTGTAGGCGAAGGTGCAAAACGAACTCGTACCATATTTAATATTTAGCGATATTTGATAAATCGATATTTAACAAGTAAACTCCATGCATAAGACTCTCTGTCAACAC
>JAUPKS010000310.1 GCA_030837315.1 Planctomycetota bacterium | reverse complement strand
TTCTCCAACATTTGCCACATGTATGGTAAGAGTAATCTTATCACCTGCCTTCGCCCGTCTGTTTATGGGATTGGAAGAAAACGAGGCGTTCGTCTTTACCGTTCCCGTACCTGTGCCCGCTGACCAATCAATATCTAACTTTTGAAGCGCCAGGGCAATTTTCTTTTCTTCTGACCGGGCAGTTTCTTCTAAAACAGGAGAAGAGTTTTGTAAAAAGTTTTCCCGCTGCCAGGCAGTTGCTTTGGTGAGTAATTTCTTGGCAAAAATGACATGAAAATCAGTATTAAAATCTGGCAGTTTGTAGGGATCTCCTGCCTCTTCTTCTGGTTCTTCGGTTTTATCCTTGTCTTTATCTTTTTCCTTGGTTTCTAAATAATATTTAAGGATGGCAAACGGAGTTTCATCTTTACGATGTTCGTCCAGATGTTGTTTGAGGTCTTCCTCGCGAAGGGCAACAATGCCGCGAAAGAGATTAATATTGTCCTTTGCGACGGTTACAGGAAGGAGTTTAATGTCCGGAGTAATGCCAACCGATTGAATATCCGTGGATAAAGGGGTAAGATATTTGGCAATGGTTAATTTTAATGCTGAACCATCCATGAGTTCAATGAGTTGTTGCACAGAACCCTTACCAAAGCTTCTGTCGCCCACAATTATCGCCCGATTATTTTCCTTGAGTGCACCGGCAACAATTTCTGCCCCTGAAGCGCTTCCCGCATCGACAAGTACTACCATCGGATAAAGGGCTTCGTCTGTATCGGTTTTTCTGGCTTCTGCTACCTCTCTTGGATGTCCACCTGGACCAACGGTGATGACGATGTCACCTATCTCGAGAAATTTATCTGCAACCTCTATGGCTTGATCTAGCAGCCCCCCGGAGTTGTTTCTCAAATCAACAATTAGTCCCTTGAGTTTATCCGTGGACATTTTCAGTCGCTTTAAGTGTTCATTCAGGCATTGCGAGGTATCGTCCTGAAAATTTCTTATTTTTATATAGCCAAAATTACCTTCCAAAGATGCGGATTCTACTGTTGGAATAACAATAATTTCCCGCTTTAGCGTGACCAGCTTGGACTGAGCTGCCTTGTCAATTAAAACTGAGAGTATAACCGTAGTTCCCGGATCTCCACGCAATTTTCCAACGGATTCTGTAAGGTTCATGTTGACCGTGGACTCCCCGTCGATCTCAATAATCCTGTCTCCCGCCTTCATGCCAGCCCTCGCAGCAGGGGTGCCATCAATCGGTGATATTACCGTAAGTATGCCCTCTCGTGTGCCAACGACCATGCCCAGACCACCAAACTTGCCGGTAGTGCCAATCTTGAATTCATCAAACTCCTTCGGCGGCAGAATAATAGAATGTGGGTCTAGTTTTGTGAGCATGCCATTGATTGCCGTGTATTCGAGGTCGCTGGCAGAAATGATTTCGGATGGTTGACGGTGTGTATTAATAAACGTAAGCGCGTCATGGAGGATTTCGACCATGTCCTTTGAACGGTGAATTTTGGATAGATCAAACGTTTTCGATACATCGTCCACGGTTACTTTTTCGGTATTGGTATCTTCTGAAAAGTCTGCTAATACCTCAGGGATAACCCTTTCCTCCCACGAAAGGGCCTCTTTAAGCATTTCTACCGTTTTGATGCGTTCGGGATCCACATACAGCCTATTGACATAGGAACTAACAATCCCTGGCAAGCGAAATTTGTAGTTGCGCTCCTCTTTTTCTGTCCGCTTTTCAAAGCGAGGTTCCAGTCCAAAGGTTGTATGGAGGCTTATAAAAAGGAAGGAGATAGAAAGGAATAGAATCCGCAAACGTTGAGAGGTAAATTTTGATTTCATGCTGTTGTCCCTTTTGGCTAAAAAATGGCACTTATATAATTATTAACAGAAGAACAAAACACCCTTTTCTTACGTATTAATCTTGGGCGATGGAATTTTCATCTACTTTTTATTCCATGGGTCTCGATAATTAATGCTTCAAATAACAAAGTATAAAAGGATAAGAAATATTTATCAAGGAAATACTCTGGCGGGAAAGAAAGGACTCGTTTCCCTTCTTCCCTGATTGAGCGAAGGTAAAGAGATGGCATGAATCATCATGTATTTTTCCTCCCTTTGGTCCCCTTCTGCCAAAGGAAAAGAATGCCTGTGATTGCCCTTATCAATCTCTATGTGGCAAGGCCTGGTATAATCTTACCCATAATCACCGCCTCCCGAGCGCCCGTGACGTTGGGGATATTATTGGGATTTCCAGAAATTGTTTCATTGGCAAGGATGGCAAAGGCAAGTGCTTCCTTTGCGTTGGGTGCGATACCAAACTTATTCATGGAATCTATCTTAACGGAGGGAGGAAAATAGTGAATCAGAAATTTTATAAGGGTATCATTATGGCTCCCGCCTCCTGATAGGATAACTTCGGACAGGGGATATCGGGGTAAAATCCATTGCTTATAACTATCTGCAATGGTGCGAGCTGTAAAGGCAGTAACGGTTGCCAGGACATCTAATCCTTTGATATGCGAGTGTGTGGCATCTTTAAAAATATTTTCCGCAAAATGTCTTCCGAATTCTTCCCGCCCAGTGGTCTTTGGGGGTAGTTTGGATAAATACGGATGCGCAAGAAGGGTGGCGAGGAGGAGCTCGTCAACCTTTCCCTTTGCGGCTAATTTGCCCCCTTCGTCGAAATGAAATGCATCATGTGTGATAAGTTCCGTAATGCGATCGATTACCATGTTGCCAGGACCTGTGTCGAAGGCAATGATGTCAGGAATATTGCAGTCAGGGGGCAGGAAGGTCACGTTAGCAATGCCACCGATATTTTGCAAGGCACGACCCTTTTCTTTGTCCCGAAAGAGGATATAATCTACAAAAGGCACAAGAGGCGCTCCCTGGCCTCCAGCCGCTATATCCCTCGTACGAAAATCAGCCACCGTAGTAACACCCGTTTCCTGGGCAATGACAGAAGGTTCACCAATTTGCAGTGTCGAGCGAAGAAGAAAAGGTAGATACCAATTTTCTTTTATTAAATCTTCTGTGTTTATAAGGTTGCTATTGGATTCATTACTTCTGCCTTCTGTATTTTCTATGGTTGCTTGATTTGGCAGGTGATAGATTGTCTGTCCATGTGAGCCAATAAGGTCGATATCCGCAATGGGAATACGCGCCTTATTCGCGATAGCTTTCGCTGCATCCGCAAAGAGTTTTCCAAGATGAAAATTGAGCTGGCAAACCTTATCGACGGAGCCTGTTTTAGGATTGCAGGTCTCAAGGATAGCGAGGCGGGTAGTTTTATCATACGGATAGGTCTCAAAGGCCAGGATGTTTGCTTTTGTATGAATCCCATTCCCTGAGATTTCCACAAGACAGGCATCTATACCATCTGCCGATGTCCCCGACATGAGTCCAATGACCTTTTTGGGGCTTTTCTGTTGCAACCGCAGAAGTTGGTTTAACATGAAAGTCTTTAACCGCAGAGTTTGGGTTTAGTGGTGTGGACTGGACCGGCTTTTATAGAGTTCGGCCTCACGGTCTGCGTCACCAAGCATGCCCTTAGAACGATACAACTCTTCAAGCACTTTGTGCACAGCCACTAAATTGGGATCAACCTCCAACGCTTTTTTGAAAGAGGCTTCGGCATTATCAAAGTCTCCTTTTTCTTGATATGCCAGCCCTATAGCATAATGGAAGTCTGCCATGTCCGGGCGCAGCGTCAATGCCTTTTGCCAGACAGCAATAGCGTCGTCCAGTTTCCCGAGTTTTGTATAGGCAATACCCA
Source organism: Planctomycetota bacterium (assembly GCA_030837315.1). Lineage (GTDB taxonomy): Bacteria > Planctomycetota > Brocadiia > Brocadiales > Brocadiaceae > Brocadia. The sequence goes on along the minus strand of JAUPKS010000310.1, from coordinate 4,550 downwards.
GGTTGTAGTGTACCTCTGTCTTTTGGGGGTTAATTTCTATAGCTTTTGTCCATTCTGCAACAGCTTCATTGAATTGCAACTTTTTTGCATAGAGAATACCCAGGTTGTATCTTGAATTCACCAAACCCGGATTGAGATCAATGGCCTTGCTAAATGCTTTGATTGCATCCTCCTCCTGCTTCTTGTGGATGTACACAAGTCCCAGGCCTTCGTATGCCTCTGCGGAATGGGAATTAACGTCAATGGCTTTTTTGAAGATATCGATCGCCTCGTCTGATTTCCCCTTTTTATTGAGGATATTTCCTTGACCAACAAAAGATTCTATCATCGCAGGGTTAAGTTCTGATGCTTTTTTGTAAGCAGCGAGAGATTCGTCAAGCATGCCCTTTTCATCGTACAATAAGCCAAGATTATAATGGGCTATCGCATCGTTTGGGTTAGATTCCAGCAGCTTCTTATTTCTTTCAATCCCTTCGTCTGCCATCGTTTTTTTGTGGACAGAAGGGACGTCTCCCTCAAGTTTGACGGAGGCGCCGTGTTGAGTTGCGGTGGGTGTATCAGATTCTTTTTTGCTACAACCGAGGTTACCGTATAAGAAAAATAATAAAATGGAGAACAAGAAGCAGGTGTATAGTCTAAGGTATGCCATAAAGATTAATGCTCTTTCGTAAAAAGGTCAAAAATGTAAGAATAGGTAAAACTCAAAATGTGAAAGTAAAAAATAAAAATTACAGAGCAAAACTCAAGAATAGATATTAAAATTATATAATATAATAACCATTCGTCAATGTGAAATTATAAACTACAAAATCAAAGAAGTATCATATGCAAAATAACGGACTAACAAGGGCTTTGGGGTTTTTTGATGTGCTTTGTTTGGGGATTAACAGTGTTGTGGGCGCTGGTATTTTTTTATTGCCTGGACAACTCTGTAGCCTGGCTGGGAGTAATGTGGTATGGGTATTTCCCTTGTGCGGGATCCTTTGTTTCGCTATAGCCCTGTGCTTTGCAGAGATGGGTGGTATGTACCATACTACCGGGGGTGCATACCTGTATGCCAAAGAGGCATTTGGTCCATTCGCGGGTTTTTTGGCTGGCTGGATGATATGGCTTTCATCCATCATTGGATGGGCCTCGGTCGCCAGCGGTTTTTCGCTGTATGCGGGATACTTTTTCCCAACAGAAAGCGTGTGGCGCAGCAAAGCACTCGTCACTCTCCTGGTCGGCGGATTGAGCGCCGTTAATTACTTTGGGGTGAAACCGGGGGCAAGAATTATTAATTATTTTACCGTGGGGAAACTTCTGTCTTTGCTTATCTTTATTGGTGTGGGATTGTTTTTTATCCATGGAAATCATTCCCTTGGATCAACGTGGAATAGAGGGGAACAGACAGCATCGTATGGGGGAAATTTTCATGCAGCAGTCGTCATGGCTTTGTATGCCTATACCGGATTCGAGTTTATTGCCGTACCAGCCGGGGAAATGCGACACCCCCAAAGGGATATCCAGCGCGTACTGTTTTTTGTGCTCACGGTAGCCACGGCTTTATATGTTGTCATTCAGATCGTAGCCACAGGGACATTTCCCGCACTTGCCACGTCTGATAAGCCTTTGGCAGATGCAGCACGGTATTTTATGGGAGCGGCAGGCGGCGTAATTATTGGCGCTGGGGCACTGCTCTCTCTTGGAGGTGTCAATGCCGGAATTGCCCTGACCAGTCCCCGCAGCCTCTATGTGCTTTCAGCCGATGGATTCCTTCCTAAAACATTTTCCAAAATACATCCCACGTATCATACCCCATATTGGGCTATTATACTCAACGCCGTTTTGACGCTTGCATTAAGCCTGACAGGCAGTTTCCACTATTTGATTGCGGCAAGTGTTATGGCAAGTATCTTTCAGTATATTCCTACCTGTTTGGCAGTCATTGTAATGAGAAAATATAAACCAGAACAAGAGAGGAGTTACCGGATACCTGGTGGATATTGTATTCCTATTTTGGCGTTGGTGATTTGTGGTTGGCTGATATGTCATGTGGAACCAAAGGTGATAGCAGCAACAGCCCTGGCAATCGCTGTATCATTACCATGTTATTTTTTTAGGAAGAACGCATCAAGTTAAGATAGGCACGGACAAGCAAGTTTATCCATGCCACCCTACGACCAGCATAAACAAAAATGGTAACAATCTAGTTTTTTGAAAACTCTTTCAACCGTTCACTCCCAAAAACCTGTTTGGGAGTGTAATGGACGAGAAACTCAGTTTCTCTGCAATTGTATTCCCAAACAGGAGTTTGGGAATAAGCAGTGGTGGTTTATTTAAAGGCAATTTTTCAAACAGCTAAAATGTTATCAAAAATGAAATTTCCAAACGGACATACCGATCCAAATTGTCCTCATTTCTTTTCCATCTTCCTTACAATCACGGTGAGGCCAACTATGTTTCCTTGTTCATCAAATATCTTTGCCATCCTTGCGCTTGCATGGAAAGGGCGTTGGGGGTCTGAAGGCATGATCTGAAAATCAACGATTTTTTCCTGGGTACTCATGAGCATATCCGCAGGTACAGATAAGTTCATATGCGACAGATGTGCCAGAAGATCCATGTTTGCAATGTCTGTTTCGTGGATATTCAAAAGTTCTTGTGCTGTTTGATTTATATTCTTAATTTTCCATTGTCCATCGGTAACAACCACGCCTTCTGTCAGATCAGCTAAGACCATATCCAATACCATGGTCTCATCCTTTCTTGCAGTCGGCTGTTTCATACGGAGGAGTGATTTTACCCTGGCAAGGAGTTCTGCTTTATTGAAGGGCTTGCTGATAAAGTCGTCAGCGCCCGCTTCAATTCCTTTGATCCGATCGTCCATCTCGTGTAAGGCTGTAATCATTACAATGGGTATGTTTTTTGTCATCCCGTCTGCACGCAACTTCTGACATACCTCATATCCTGTTAACCCGGGCATCATAACGTCCAATAATATTAAATCTGGGTTTTCCGTTTTCGCCTTTTCTAGCGCTTCTTCGCCGTTATATGCCTCAATTACATCATACGCGGATGCTGTCAGAATTACTCTGAGCAGTTTTACATTTTGTGTGATATCATCAGCCACTAATATTTTTGCCCTGTTCATGTCTTCTTTATCTCTTTTTATAATAGTTCACCGCAAAGGCGCAAAGAACGCAAAGTTTAAAGACCATTGACAATTCTCTTGATTCCATCTTTTAGAAGTGGGACATTAAAATTAATCAATATTCCCAATTTTAAATCTGACAACTTTAAATACGTCAAGAGTTGCGCTTCATGAATTGGCTCAATCTGGTCAACTGCCTTTAATTCCAGGATTACCAATCCTCCAACAACCACATCCAGCCGATATCCACAGTCCAATTTTAGTCCTTTATAAGACACCGCAAGCGGTTTTTGCCGTTCAAAGGTAAGACCACAAATAGCCAGTTCTCTACAAAGGCATTCTTCGTAAGCTGATTCCAACAATCCTGGTCCAAGATAGCGATGCACCTCGATTGCTGCTCCAATAATTTCCTTTGAGAATTTATCTTCCTCTTTTCTCATTTTATGTCTTTCTTTGCGTCTTTGCGGTGAATGACTACTCTTTTTTTATGTATTTTTCTATGATGAGCGGTAATTCCTGAGTGTTAATAGGCTTGCTGACATAGGCATCGCAACCCGTTTCTAGAAATTTTTGTTCGTCTCCCTTCATGGCATAAGCGGTTACGGCAATAATGGGAATGTCTTTTGTAATTGCGTCTGCCTTGATTTGTTTCACCAGGGTAAGACCGTCTATTCCCGGGAGTTGGATATCCATAAGGATAATGTTGGGTTTTTGATTCTTTAAAAGGTTTAATGCTTCCTCCCCGGTGGTTGCTTCGATCACATTATATCCCTTTGCCTTGAGCACCACGCGCACAAGTTTTCTGTTTTTTTCATTATCTTCAACAACCATTACGTTATTGTCAGGCATACATTTTTCCCCTTAACGAAATAGGACTGATTATCCACTATTTAAGCCCAGAGGCAAAGAGAAAGGTAAAAATAATAATTTCGAAATTCTCAATACCAAACAATATCAAATTTCAAAATACAAATGTTCAAAACAAGAAGGAAATAGTTTAGAATTTATCGTGTCCTTATGCCCGGTTTGTTTTTATGGGGTTCCATATTTTTACCCGAAACGACGCTGACTGTTTATTGCGTATCAGTTTTTTCCACACGTAACTGTTCTATCTTCTTAATCGAGGCAAGGAGGTCTTCCTTTGTGTGAATACCCTTTTTAACCATAGCTAAAATATGTCCATTTAATACCTTTTTGTCTTCCGGTGTAATGTCCTTCGCAGAACAGATGATAATGGGTATCCCCTTTGCCGTTGGGTGCATCCTGAGCTTCTCGATTACGTCAAAACCGGTGATATCCGGCATCATAAGGTCAAGTATCATAAGATCGGGATTACTATGAATGGCGAGGTTGATTCCTGCATTACCACTATACGCCTTCAATACGTCAAATCCTGCATCTTCAAGTACGGCGCTCA